>JBCCPD010000214.1:0-6651 GCA_039025075.1 Pseudomonadota bacterium
CGTCACCTCCGGCGGCTGGCCCAGCCGATCCAAGCTCGGCAGCAGCGCCAGCATCGCCGCCGCGCCGCCCGTCCCCGCCAGGGCCGCGATGGTCAGCCCCGCCCGCGTCGCCGCCGCCAGCGCGCCCGCGTCGCCCGAGCCGTGGGCCGAGGCCATCCGCACCCCCGTCGCCGACACGAACCCGTAAAGGCCCGCATAGAAGATCATGCCGAAGGAGGCGACGATGGACGCCGCCGCCAAGGCCTCCGTGCCCAAAGGCGCGATCATGATCGTGTCCACGACCCCGATCAGCATGGCGGAGGCGAGCGCGATGACGATGGGCAGGGCCAGCTTGACCAGGCCGGCCATCTCCCCCCGCAAGGACGGCGCCACGGCGGCGTCCGCGCGCTTGATCGGCCGCTCGATCCCTTGAACCGACATGACGAAACCTCTCGGCGGAGGTCCATGGCCCCGACCCCCGCGCGCATGGACATCGACCCGCCATGCGGTCCCGCTGACCGCCATGTCGTCCCGGCGCCGCGCGATGTCAACGCCGCGCCGCCGCCGGGCCGATCGCTCGAATTTTAACTTGATCGACTCGTGAACGACCGGCACTCTGCGCGCCGAGGGATTTCATTGGGCGTCGCGTGCCACGGCGTCGGCTTGAAAACGGGGAACTCAAGCATGTTCAGAACAGCGCTCATCGCCGCGGCCATCGCCGCGCCGCTCTCGGCCCAGGCCTTCACGGTCGGGGCGGCCTACACTTTCGCCGGATCGCAGGCGGACCTCACCGGCTTCACCGAGCTCGCGCCCATCCCCGCCGGTGACCCGGCCTTCACCGACGTCGGCATCGCCTCGATCACCGCCGCGGGCGCCGCGGGCAGCGAGTTCTACAATCCAGGCCCCCCCTTCGGCGCGGGCCGGGCGCTGTTCAACCAGCCCGACGGCAGCCTCGTCGTGATCGACGAGGGCACCTCCGACTCCTTCGGCGCCGGCATCTTCACCATCGACTTCGTGGAGCGCACCACCGAGTTCGGCCTGCGGCTCGCCGACACCTCCCAGGACTTCATCACGCCTCAGTTCAGCCTGTTCCGCGACGGCGCGAACTTCCGCAGCATCACCTTCCTCGGGACCTACAACGCCGCGTCGCGATTCAGCATCGACGATGCGGGAGGGTTCGATCGGCTCGTCGTCTCCTCCGCATCGGGAACGGACGGCTACGGCATCACCGATCTAACCGTCGGGGCCACGATCCCGCGGCCCTCGTCGGAGATCCCGGTCCCGGCCGCGCTCCCGCTGCTCGCCACGGGCATGGCCGTGCTCTTCGGCCTGCGCCGCCGCCGCGCCGCCTGACCGCAGCGTCCACCGCATCAGGCAAAAACCGCCCGCGTCGCCCGACGCGGGCGGTTTTTTTCGATTAAGGGCGTCGCCCTGCCCGGGTACTCCCTCACCGCGGCCGGCGCGCCACCACGAAGACCGCCGCCTTGGACGTCGGCCGCCAGACCCGCTCCACCTCGAACCCCGCCGCCTCGATCCGGCCGACCAGAACCTCCCGCCGCTCAAACCGCACCGGCGGCGCCTTGCCGAGCCAGCGCATCACCTCGATCACCGGGCGCAGCCAGCGATGGCTGTCGCCCAGGCAGACGGTAGAGCTGACGAAGACCCCGCCGGGCTTCACCCAGCCGAAGACGCGCCGCAGAACCGCGTCCGGATCCTCCAGCAAATGCAGCAGGCTCATAGCCAGAACCGCGTCCCACGCGCCCGGCGCCGTCTCCAGCGTCTCGGCCGAAGCGCGCTCGAAGGTCACGTTCTGAGCCCCCACCTCGGCCGCCCGGCCGCGCCCGATCTCCAGCATCGCCTCGGAAAGATCCGTCGCATGCACCCGCGCCGCGAAAGGCGCGTGCCGCACCGCGGTCATGCCGGTCCCGGCGCCCAGCTCCAGCACCTCGGCGCCCTGGGGCAGCAGCGCCTGAGTCAGGCGCAGCTTCTCCTCATAGGCGGCCGCGTCGCCGATCGTCCGCTTGGCATAGCCCGCCGCGACCCCGTCCCAGAACCCTTGGTCCAGCCAGCCGCCCTCGCCCCGCATCGCCATCGCCGCGCCCATGTCTCCGTCTCCTCTCGCCTGCCGCGCCGCGCCTCTCCGCGCCGCATCCGACGCTCACGTAAACCTGCGCCGATGACGGAGGAATTGACCAAATCCGTGCATCTCCCATACACGAATGCATGGACTGGCGCAGCGTGGCCTTCGACTGGAACCGCACCCGGGCCTTCCTGGTGGCCGCCGAGGAGGGCTCCCTCTCTGCCGCCGCCCGCGCCCTGGGGCAGACCCAGCCCACCCTCGGCCGCCAGATCCGCGCTTTGGAGGAAGAACTCGGCATCGCCCTCTTCGAGCGCGCCGCCACGGGCCTCGTCCCCACCCCCTCCGGGCTCGAGCTTCTGGACCACGTCCGCGCCATGGCCGAGGCGGCGGGCCATGTCTCCCGCCTCGCCTCGGGCCAGTCCCGCTCGGTCGAAGGAACCGTCCGCCTCTCCGTCACCCAGGCCTATGCCGTGCACCTTCTGCCGGCGATGCTCCGCCGCCTGCGCGACAAGGCCCCGGCCCTGCAGATCGAGGTCGTCGCCAGCAACGAGAACGCCGACCTGCGCCGGCGCGAGGCGGACATCGCCGTCCGCCACGTCCGGCCCCAGGACCCCGACCTCATCGGCCGCAAGCTGACCGACCATTCCGCCGCCCTCTTCGCCGCGCCGTCCTACCTCGCCTCCATCCCCCCGCTGAAGACGCCCGAAGACTTCGCCCACGCCGCCTTCATCGGCTTCGACGACAACCGCATGTGGCATGACGGCCTCCTCGCCATGGGCCTGACCCTGGCCGAGGCCCCCTTCCCCTGCCGCACCGCGGACCACAACGCCCATTGGGCCATGGCCATCGAGGGCCTCGGCATCGGCGTCGGCGCCGCCCTCATCGGCGACGCCGAGCCGCGCCTCGTGCGCGCCGCCCCCTGGCTGCCGGACTGGACCATCCCCGTCTTCCTGGTGGCCCATCGCGAGCTCGCCACCTCCCGCCGCATCCGCCTCGTCTTCGACCACCTGGCCGAGGAGATCCCGCGCCTCTCCCGCCCCGCCTGACCCCGGCGGCGGAGGAGCGCCGAAAGGGGGGATCGACCCCCCTTCCGCCGCGCGGGGCCGCGGCGCCCGGACCCTTCCGCCGCGGCGGAGGCGGCCCCGCCGCCCTCGATTGCCGCCGCGCCTCCCCCATGCGACGCTCCCGGCGCAACCGACGGAGGCGCCGCCATGACCCTGCAAGCCGACCTCTACATCTCCTTCCGCTCGCCCTATTCCTACCTCGCCGCCCCGCGCTACGCCGCCCTGGCGCGCGAGCACGACCTGGCGATCCAGGTCCGCCCGGTCTGGCCCGCCGCCCTCCGCTTCCCCGACTTCTTCAAGAAGCAGAACCCCCTCTGGGTCCCCTACCTGCTGCGCGACATCCAGCGCGTCGCCGCCTTCAACGGCATGCCCATCGCCTTCCCGCGCCCCGACCCGATCGTGCAGGATCTCGAGACCCGCGCGATCGCGCCCGAGCAGCCCTATATCCGCCGCATCACCCATCTGGGCGTCGCCGCCGCCCGCCGCGGCCCGGAGGTCTCGCTGCGCGTCTTCACCACTGTCGCCGAGGCCCTCTGGGGTGAGCAGGTCGAAGACTGGCACCTCGACGAGAACCTCGCCCCCATCCTCTCCCGCGCCGGCCTCTCCCTGCCCGAACTCCAGTCCGAGATCGACGCCGACGAAGCCGGCTTCGAAGCCGAGGTCGCGGCCAATCAGCAGGCGCAGATCGAGGCCGGCCATTGGGGCGTCCCCTGCCTCGTCTTCGACGGCGAGCCCTTCTTCGGCCAGGACCGCATCGACCTGGCGGTCTGGACGATGAAGAAGGCCGGCCTCGCCCTGCGCGCCTGACGCCGCTCGGCGCGGCCCGCCGCGAGCCGGCAGGACCCTCCGCCATGATGCACCGCCCGCCCGCCGCGCTCGCCCCCGACCAGGTCGGCCCGGCGAGCCAGACCGAACCCACGGTCGCCAAATGATCTCCGGCGACGCGGCCGATCCCGGCGGCCTGCCCGTCTTCCGCCAATCCCCTCGCGACCCCGCCTTCTTTCAGGACCCCTTCCCGGCCTATGAACGCCTGCGCGCCCTCGGCCCCGCCGCCCATTGGGCCGAGCTCGCCCATCTCAAGGCCGTCTTCTCCGGCCATGCCGAGGTCGGCGCCCTGCTGCGCGACCGCCGCTTCGGCCGCGAAAACCCCTTTCCGCCCGAAACCCCCGACCATCTCGCCCCTTTCATGGCGCTCGAGGCCGCCTCCCTGCTGGAGCGCGAGCCGCCCGCCCACGCGCGCCTGCGCCGCCTGGTCAACCGCGCCTTCACCTCCCGCGCCGTCGCCGCCCTCGTCCCGAGCATCAAGGCCCTCGCCCATGACCTGCTGGACCGCATGCCGCCCGAGGCCGACCTCTTGCCCGCCTATGCCGAGCCCATCCCCCTCGCCGTCATCGCCCGGATGCTCGGCGCGCCGCTCGACGCCGCGCCCCAGATGCTCGCCTGGTCCCACGACATGGTCGCCATGTACCAGGCCCGCCGCGACCGCGCGGTGGAGGACCGCGCCGCTCGCGCCGCCGCCGATTTCGCCGCTTTCATGCGCGATCTCGTCGCTCGCCGCCGCGCCGCGCCGGGCGAGGCGATGCTCGACGCCCTCATCGCCGCCCGAGACGGCGAAGACCGGCTCTCAGAACCCGAGCTGATCTCCACCGCCATCCTCCTCCTCAACGCCGGGCACGAGGCCACCGTCCACGCCATCTCCAACGCCGTCTGGCGCGTGCTGTCGCTCGACCTGCCGCGCGAGGCGTTCGGCGGCCCCGGCGCCGCCCTCGCCGTGGACGAGACCCTGCGCCACGCGCCGCCCCTGCACCTCTTCTCCCGCTACGCGCTGGAAGACGCGGAAGTCGCCGGCCTTCGCGTGGCCAAAGGCGAAAGCGTCGGCCTGCTCCTGGCCGCCGCCAACCGCGACCCGGCGGCGTTCGCCGACCCGGCGCGCCTCGACCTCGCCCGACCCAACGCCGCCCGCCACGTCTCCTTCGGCGCCGGCCTGCATTTCTGCATCGGCGCGCCCCTGGCCCGGCTCGAAATCCGCATCGCCCTGAAAACGCTGTTCGCGCGGCGCCCCGGCCTGCGCCTCGCCGCCGCGCCCCGCGTCGCGGACCGCTGGCACTTCCACGGCCTCGAAGCGCTGCCCGTCGCCGGCTGAGCCCAGCCCCGGCGCTGCGCCGAAAGGGGGCGTCGAGCCCCCTTCCGCCGCCCGAGCCGCAGCGCCAGGCCCCGCAGCCGGCGCGACGGCGGCTCGGCGCGCGCGGCGCCGACGGCTCCGTTCCCCAAGCGCGGCGCTCGGGCCGGTCTCGGCCGGGCCGGCGTCCGGGCGCGAGGGCGAGCCGGTTCCGCAGCGTCTCCCGGATGTTCCGAGACCGACGGAAACGCCCGCGCTCGCTTTCCCCACCTGCCGAAGAACCGCGCCGCGGGACCTTGGCGCCCTATCGCGCGCTTGGACCCGGCTCGGGACAGAGCGCCAGCGCCCGCCGGTTCTTCGCGCGCCTCCGCGCACGACGCCGAGCCTGCGCTCCGACCCGACCCTCGCGGCCGCCCACGCCTCCGCACGGCCCTCGCCGCCTCGCCCGTTCGCGATCTCCCGCGGACTCTGCGCCGTCCGATCGCCGCGCGCTCGCCCCGCCGGCGCACGAACCCGCCCGGTCGTCGGACCGCCCGCGCATCCAGCGCTCGGCCCATGTCGCCTCAGCCCGCCGCATCGGCGACCGCACGCCCCGATCAAGACGCGCCAGAAGCTCGCCTGGAGCCGGCTGCCCCTAGGCGACCTCAAACCCCAAGGAGCGCCCCCGGCGGCCGCCCCATCGGTCTCCCCGACGTCGGACCCTCGACGGCCGCCAGGAAACGCCAACCCCCCATCGCGGCCGTCGATCCCGGCGCGCGGCCCTGCGACCGCCCGACGCCCGCCCGCGTCCCGACGCCGCCGACCGCCTTGCGCCCGCTCCCGCCGCCCTCCAACCTGGCGACGCGCCCGATCTCAGTCCGGAGCCGTCCATGCCCCGCGCCCCGCGCCCCGTCGGAGGGCCAGTCGCCGGCCCCGCCGAGGCGCGCAGGCGACGCCTCGCCCCTGCCGTCGTCGCGGCCTTGGTCCTCTCCGCCGGCCCCGGCCCCGCCCACCTCGGGCCCGCCGCCGCTCAGCCCCAAGACGCCGACGTCGCGTGCCCCGAGCACATCGTTCAGCCCGGCGACGCCCTCGGCGCCATCGCGCAGCGCCGCCAGGTCGAGGGCGGCGCGGCCGCGCTGCTCGCCCTGAACGCGGACCGCATCGACGACGCCGACAGCATCCGCGTCGGCCAGTCGCTGCGCCTGCCCTGCCCCGGCGGCGCCGAGCCCGCCCCGCAGCAAGCCGCGGCCCCCCAGACCCCGGACGCCGCCGAGAACTCGTCCCCGCAGACCCCGGCGCCGCAGAACCCGACCCGGCGGACCCTGGCCCCCGACGAGACCCCCGACGAGACCCCCGACGCCCAGGCGACCGCCCCGCCGCCCGCCGCCGAAGGGCGAACGACGGCCCGCGCCCCGCTGCCCGTTCCGCGC
>JBCCPD010000215.1:0-6578 GCA_039025075.1 Pseudomonadota bacterium
GACAATGCCGGCGGGCATCTGATGCAGCGGGGTCTGGTGGACCTCGTGATCGTCGGCACCGACCGCACCACGGCGCGCGGCGACGTGTGCAACAAGATCGGAACCTATCTCAAAGCCTTGGCGGCGCGGGACAACGGCGTGCCGTTTCACGTGGCCTTGCCCTCTCCGACCCTCGATTTTTCAGTGGAGGACGGCGCCGACATCCCCATCGAGGAACGCTCGAGCCGCGAGGTTTCGCATCTTTCCGGCCTGACCGATGGCGGAGCGATCGCGGAAATCGGTCTGCTCCCCCCGGGTTCCAAGGCCGCGAACCCGGCCTTCGACGTCACCCCGGCGCGGTTGGTGACCTCCTTGATCACCGAAAGAGGCGTCTGCGAGGCCACGCGGGAGGGCATCGCGGCGCTGTTTCCCGAGCGAGCGGCGGCGTGATGCCGCGGCTTTTCGGCCTCGCAACGGTCGAGAGAGGCCTTTGATGCACCCCAATCCGGCGTTTCGGAAGGCCGAAAACGAGGCGAACCTCGCCTTCGCCCGGGCCCGGGGCTTCGGAATTCTGACTGCGGCCGGGCCCGACGGGCCGCTCGCCTCCCATGTTCCGTTCGTGATTTCCGCCGATGGAACGCTGATGGAGTCGCATCTGGTGCCCTCGAACCCGCTGGCGCGGGCGCTGAGGGAGGGCGCTGCGCCCGCTTTGCTCGCGGTGTCCGGCCCGGACGGATACGTTTCGCCCGATTGGTACGGCGCGCAGGACCAGGTTCCGACGTGGAACTACGTCGCCGTGCACCTTCGCGGACCGTTGAAGCTGGAGCCGGAGGCGCGTCTGCGCCCCGTCCTGACGGCCATTTCGGAGGCGTTCGAGCCGCGTCTGGCGCCGAAGACGCCCTGGACGATGGACAAGATGGACCCCGCCGCGCTGGGCAAGCTGATGCGCGCGATCGTCCCCGTTTCGATGAAATTGGAAGCCGTCGACGGGACCTGGAAGCTCAATCAGAACAAGGATGAGGGGGCGAGACAGGGCGCGGCGGAGGCGATCGAGGGCTCCGTCGGCTCAGAATTGGAGCTTTTGGCGGCGCTGATGCGCGATCCGCCGGCCTGAAAACGCCGGAAACCGCGCGGAAATGCGCGCGAAAAAACTGGCCGGAGAGCCAAAACGCCCCTGATTTCGGTTCAGAATCTTCTCAAACGGCGGGTTTTTTGCGCGGTTTCTTCGGCTTTTCCGGCTTGAACGGGGCCATTCCAGCCCGCGCCAGAGCGTCCGCGCGCTCGTTTTCCGGGTGTCCGGCATGGCCTTTCACCCACTCCCAAGTCACCGAATGGCGGGCCTCGGCCTGGTCGAGGCGCTGCCACAGGTCGACGTTCTTGACCGGTTTCTTGTCGGCCGTGCGCCATCCGTTGCGCTTCCAACCGCGCAGCCAGCCGGTGATCCCGCCCTTCACATAGGCGCTGTCGGTGACGACGGTGATGTCGCTGGGGCGCTCGAGCGCCTCGAGCGCGTGGATCGCGGCCAGAAGCTCCATCCGATTGTTGGTCGTCTGGGACTCGCCGCCCGAAAGCTCGCGCGACTTCAACACGGTGTCTCCGTCGCGCGCGACCAGAAGGGCGCCCCAGCCGCCCGGGCCCGGATTGCCGGAGCAGGCGCCGTCCGTATAGGCGAAGAGGCTCGGACCGAGCGCGGTCACAGGCGGGCGTAGAGATGGAGGAGCGGTTCGACCTCGCCGGCCATGCCCGGGGCCGCGTCCTCGATCACGTCTTCCACCACGAAGCCGGCGGCTTCGACGGCGTCGCGCAACTCCGGCTCGCTCCAATAGGCGTAGAGGCGGCCGAAACGGTCGCGCCGTTCGCCCTCGCCCAGCTTCATGCCGAGATAGAGCCGCCCGCGCGGTCGCAAGGCCTTGCGAACGCGAGAGAAATGACCCGGGACGTCGGCCTTGGGCGCATGCAGGAGGGAGAACGAGGCGAAGACGCCGTCATAAGCTTCGGTCTCGTCGAGATCTTCGAACAGCATGACCTCCGCCGCGACTCCCCGGGCCCGCGCTTGGACGACGAGGCCGGGCGAGCCGTCCACCGCGCGGACCGAGAATCCAGCCGAGGCGAGCCGGGCCGCGGCCCAGCCGGCGCCGCAGCCGAGGTCCAGCACCCGGCCGCCGGGGGTCAGATCCTCGATGAAACGGGTCAGAGGGGCCGGATCGACGCCGTCGAAATCGGCTGCGTAGCGCTCCGCCGCTTCATCGTAGAACGCGAGCGTCGGGTCTGGCGGCGCATCGCTCACGCTGGCTGCCGCAGCACGCGCGGAACCTTGAACTCGACGTTTTCCTCAGCGGTTTCAACGATCTCCAGCGTCACGTCGTAACGGTCGCGGAACGCGTCGATGACCTCCTGGATCAAGACGTCGGGAGCCGAGGCGCCGGCGGTGATGCCGATGCAGCCGGCGCCGTCCAACGCGCGCCAGTCGATGTCGACGGCCCGCTGCACCAGCTGGGAGTAGCCGCAGCCGGCGCGCTTTCCCACCTCCACCAAGCGCTTGGAGTTGGAGGAATTGGGCGCGCCGATCACCAGCAGCGCCTCCACGCGCGGCGCCACGGCCTTCACCGCCTCCTGCCGATTGGTGGTGGCGTAGCAAATATCCTCTTTGTGCGGTCCTTTGATGGAGGGGAAGCGCGCCTGCAGCGCCGCCGCGACCTCGGCGGTGTCGTCCACCGAGAGGGTGGTCTGAGTGACGAAGGCGAGTTTTTCGGGGTCCTCAGGGGTCAAGGCCGCCACGTCTTCGACGGTTTCGACAAGAAGCACCTTGCCGGCCGGCAGCTGGCCCATGGTGCCGACCGTCTCCGGATGCCCCTCATGGCCGATCATGACGATCTGCAGGCCGCGGTCATGGTGCCTCTGAGCCTCGATATGGACTTTGGAGACCAGCGGACAGGTCGCGTCCACATAGAGCATTTCGCGCCGGGACGCTTCGTCCGGCACGGCCTTGGGCACGCCATGGGCTGAGAATATCACCGGACGGTCGTCGGGGCATTCGTCGAGCTCCTCCACGAAGACCGCGCCTTTTTTCCTCAAGCCTTCCACGACGAAGCGGTTGTGCACGATCTCATGCCGCACGTAGACGGGCGCGCCCCATTTCTCCAAGGCCATCTCCACGATCTTGATGGCGCGGTCGACGCCGGCGCAGAACCCGCGCGGCGCGGCCAGGAGCAAGGTCAAGGTCGGCCGATCCTGCATTGCGGCGTGGCCTTCGGGGGCGCTGGCGTCCATGGCGGAGCCTCCTTGGAAATCCTCAACTCGAGCCGTAGATGGGACGGTGCCGCAGATCAACTTGCAAGGGCGGATCGGACCGAGGCGCGACGCGGGTGCAACAGGCCTTTTCCTCGCCGCATTGCGAAAAGATGAACGGAGCGACGCTCTTGCGGCGTATGTTAGGGTGAGAGCGGCGCGGGGCTTGCGCGCTGGACGACAAGGACGTCGCATGCGGTTCCTCGCGCGCAGCTTGATCGGACTGCTATTGGCCGCCCTCACCGCGGGGCTGGTCGGCTATGGCGCGTGGCGGGCCACCGTGGCGATGCAGTCCGACGAAGGGGACGGCGCGCCGCAGGCGCGGGCGGAGCGGGTGCATGCGGTGCAGGTGGGCGTGCTGGAGGCGACGTCTCTGCGCCCCACCGTGACCGCCTATGGAGAGGTCCGCAGCGCCAGAAAGCTGGAGGTGCGCGCCCTGCGCGGCGGACGAGTGACCGCGCTGGCGCCGGAGTTCCGCGACGGAGGGCGGGTGGCGGCCGGGGAGCTGCTGCTGCAGGTGGACCCCGCCGCGGCGCGGTCCGACGTCGCGCGCGCCCGCATCGCCTTGCGCGAAGCGGAGGCGGAGGCCGGATTGGCCGCGGGCGCGGTGATCTTGGCCCGCCGGGACCTGCAGGGGGCTGAACGCCAGCTGCGTCTGCGCCGCCGGGCGGAGGCGCGCCAGACGGATCTGCGTCGCCGCGGCGTGGGCACCGAGCAAGCCGTGGAAGCGGCCGAACTGGCGGTCGCGGCGGCCGAGCAGCAGACCGTGGCGCGGGAGCTGGCGCTGTCCAACGCCCGCAGCCGCAAGCTGCAGGCCGACATCGCGCGGGACCGCGCCGCGCTGGCGTTGGAGGATGCGCAGCGGGCCCTGGCGGAGACGGAGGTGCGCGCGCCCTTCGCCGGCCTGCTGTCTGACGCCGACATGGCCCTCGGCCGACAGATCAACCCCGGAGAGCGGCTGGCGGTGCTGCTGGACCCGGCGGCCTTCGAAGCCTCGGTTCCCGTCACCAATGCGGAATACGCGCGCCTTCTGAACGCGGAAGGGGTTCTGCCCTCCCGACCCGCCGTGGCGACGTTGGAGCTGGGCGGCCAGGCCGCGTCCTTCGCCGCGCGCCTGGATCGAGCGGATGCGGCCTCCGGCCAAGGGCGGACCGGGCGGACGCTGTTCGTGCAGATCGAAGAGGATGCGGGCGCGGCGCTGAAGGAAGGCGACTTCATCTCCGTCGAGATCGCCGAGGACATGCTGGACGACGTGGCCCAGGCCCCGGCGAGCGCCGTGGACGAGGACGGCGAGATGCTGATCGTCGACGCGGACGAACGTCTGCGCGCGGCCCGGGTGCGGGTCCTGCGCCGCTTGGGCGACGCGGTGATCGTGGCGCAGGCGCCCTTCGGCGCGCGGTACGTGCTGGCGCGCACGCCGCGGCTGGGCGCAGGGATCAAGGTGCGGCCTTTGGGGCCGCCGGGGCTCGGCGGGCCGGCTCTGGCGTCGTCCGACGGGCTGGTGACGCTGACCTCGGACCGCCGCGCGGCCCTCGCCGCGCTGGTGGCGGCGACGGAGCGCCTGACGCCGGACCGCAAGGCGGAGTTCCTGGCCCGGCTGGAGGCGCAGGAGATCGAGCGCGACGTTCTGGACCGGCTCGAAAAGATCGAGGCGGCGGACGCGGGCTCGGGCGGCTAGGGCCTTGGCGCGGATCCCCGAAGCGGCGGCGCGGCGCGGTCGCGGCGTCTTCGCCTATTTCGTGCGGCACGGCACGGCGGCGAACCTGCTGCTTCTGGCCATGGTGCTGCTGGGCGCGGCGGGGCTGAGCAACAACCGCACCGAGCTTTGGGCCCAGCGGCCGCAGCATGAGGTGCTGGTCAGCGTGTCCTGGCACGGGGCCGGGCCCAGGGACATGGACGAGGCGGTCGTGCAGGCGCTGGCCCCCGGGCTGGCGGAGGTGGACGGCGTCGACAACGTCGGCACGCAGGCGCAGGAGGGCTGGGCGCGCATCACCGTCAGGCTGCGGGAGGAGGCGGACCTGCTGCAGGCCGTCGACGACGCCGACGCGGTGGTGGAGGACGCGCCCTCTCTGCCCGACGGCATTCAGAAGATCGACGTCAAGCCGGGCCGATGGGGCGGCTGGATCACCAACGTGGTGCTGCACGGGCCGGTGCCTTTGGAGCAGCTGACGGGCTACGCCCATGAATTCGAGCGCATTCTGCTCGCCAGAGGGGTCACTCGCCTTTTGATCCTGGGCCCCGACGAGGCGCATTACCGGATCGAGGCGCGCGAGGCCGCTTTGGTGCGCCATGACGTGACGCTCGCCGACATCGTGGAGGCGGTGAAGCGGGCGGCCGAAAGCTCTCCGGGGGGGCGGGCCGGGGACGGGCAGTCTCGGGTCCGCGCCGGCTCGGCCCAGCGCACGCCGGAGGCGCTGGCGGACGTGGAGATCCTGACCCGCCCGGACGGGTCCAAGCTGCGGGTGCGGGACGTGGCGGACGTGGTCGCCGACGATCCGGACCGGGAGCGGCGCTATCTGGTCGACGGCCATCCGGGCATCCAGATGCGGGTCGAGCGGACCATCGAGCAGGGCACGCTGGAGACCTTCGAGATCGCGCGGCAGGCCGCCGAGGACCTGCAGGCGACGCTGCCCGAGGGGGTGCGGATCGATCTGATCAACACCTGGGCGGGGCTGATCGAGCGGCGCCTCGCGCTGCTGCTGGACAATGCGGCGTTGGGCCTCGCGGCGGTCGTGGCGGTGCTGTTTCTGTTCCTGAGCGCGCGCACGGCGCTGTGGGTGGCGATGGGCATTCCAGCGGCGATGCTGACGGCGCTGGGGCTGATGTGGCTGGCCGGGACGACGCTGAACCTGGTGTCGGTCTTCGCGCTGATCATCGTGCTGGGCATGGTGGTGGACGACGCCATCGTGGTGGGGGAGCACGCGGACACGCTGCGGCGGCGAGGGCTGAGCCCGACCCAGGCGGCGGAGCGGGCGGCCCAGCGCATGGCGGCGCCGGTCTTCGCGGCCTCGGTCACCACGGTGATAGCCTTCGCGGCGATCTACATGATCGGCGGGCGCTTCGGGAACCTGGTGTCGGACATCCCCACCACCGTGGCGCTGGTGCTGACCGCCAGCTTGATCGAATGCTTCCTGATCCTGCCCAACCACATGCGACATGCGCTGAAGGATGCGGAGTCCGAGCGTTGGTACGACGCGCCGTCGAGGGCGGTGAACCGGGGGCTGGATTGGTTCAAGGCGCGGGCGTTTCGACCGCTGATGGGCTGGGTGATCCGGCTGCGCTATCCGGTGCTGGGCGCGGCGATCCTGCTC
>JBCCPD010000216.1:0-6561 GCA_039025075.1 Pseudomonadota bacterium
CGAAGTTGCCCTCCCTGACGCGATTATAGGCTTGATGCATCCTGCGGTTGAGCGTGAGGATCAAAGCGAGCGTGTGCTCGGCGACCGCATAGGGCGAGTAAGCGGGCACCCGCCCGATCGCGATGCCATGAGAGGCGGCGGCCTCGAGGTCCACATGGTTGAATCCAGCGGAGCGCAGAGCGAGCAGACGCACGCCCGATCGAGCGAGCGCTGAGACGGCTTCCCCCCCTAAATCATCGTTCACAAACGCGCAGACCGCCTCGAACCCGTCGGCCAGCGAGGCGGTCTCTTTGGACAGACGCAGGTCGAAGAACGCCAAGTGGTGCGCGTCGTGGTTGGCCGCATTCAAATAGCGTCTATCATAGGGCTTGGTGCTGAAAACCGCGACTTTCATCGGGAGGGCGGACCTTTCCGGTTGGGTGAAATCGGGGAACCTGCGCGCTAACGAGGCGGCGCGCCTCGCCTGCGAGAAAAACGCGGGAGCCGACGCCCGCGACGGTCAAATCGATCCGGCGTGCCGCGGCTCGGGCGATCGCGCGTCGACGCCGTTCGATTGGTCGGCAAGGTTGCACTCCGCGTCGAAACGATCAACGTTTTTCAGGCTTGGATCCAGACTTGGATCGCAGTCAGAGCCCCGAGCGCTGCGCGCGCCGAGAACGCGGCTCGCCTTTCGCCGGTTCGCAGCGACCCGCAGGTTCGGCGCTGGTCCGGCCCCATCGGTTCGCGAAAGGGGGCAGCCGTGACAGCGGCCATCGAAGGCTATGTTTTCTATGAGGTCGCCGCGTTGTTGGTCTTGGCCGCGGGCGTCGGCTTCGCGGGACTGCTGTTGCGGCAGCCCTTGATCGTCAGCTTCATCGCCGTGGGAATCCTGGCCGGCCCGTCCGGGCTCGACATCGCTCGGTCGGACGAGCAGATCGACTTGCTCGCCGAGCTGGGCATCGCGATCCTGCTGTTCCTGGTCGGCCTGAAGCTCGACTTCAACCTGGTGCGGACGCTGGGATCCGTCGCGCTCGTCACCGGCCTTGGTCAGGTGCTTTTCACCACGGTGTTCGGATTTCTGATCTGCATTGCGCTCGGGCTGGACGCGCTTACTGCGATCTACGTCGCCGTCGCTCTGACGTTCTCCTCCACGATCATCATCGTGAAGCTGCTTTCGGACAAGCGGGAGATCGACTCGCTGCATGGGCGGATAGCGCTCGGCTTTCTGATCGTGCAGGACGTGGTGGTCGTCGTCGCGATGATCGCGCTTTCGGCGATCGGCGTCGGGGGCGCGGTCGAAGGCGACGGCGCGGCGGCCGACGTAGCGCGCGTGCTGGGCTACGGGCTGGCGATGCTGGGTCTGGTGATGCTCTTCACCCGCTGGGTCGCCGGACCATTGGTGGAGCGTCTGTCGCAAGCGCCCGAGCTTTTGGTGTCCTTCGCCATCGGTTGGGCGGCGCTGTTGGCGGCGGTGGGTCACTACCTCGGCTTCGGCAAGGAGCTCGGCGGACTGCTTGCGGGCGTTTCGCTGGCCTCCACGCCGTTCCGCGAAGCGATCGCGGCGCGCCTCGCTCCGCTGCGCGATTTTCTGCTGCTGTTCTTCTTCATCGCTTTGGGCGCGTCGCTCGATCTTTCCGTGCTGGGGGCGAGCGTGGGCCCCGCCGCCGCGCTGTCGCTCTTCGTGCTGATCGGCAATCCGTTGATCGTTCTGGCGGTCATGGGGGCCATGGGCTACCGCAAGCGCACCGGGTTCCTCGCCGGCCTCACCGTCGCGCAGATCAGCGAGTTCTCGTTGATCTTCATGGCGATGGGGGTCGCCATCGGGCACGCGCAGGACGACGCGCTCGGCCTGGTGACGCTTGTGGGTCTCGTGACGATCGCGGCGTCGACCTACATGATCTCCTACTCGCACGAGCTTTACGGCCTGTTCGAGCCGCTGCTGGGCGTGTTCGAGCGTCGCGATCCGGCGGCCGAGCCGGAGGGAGGGCCGGAGATCGCGCGTCCGCATGAGGTGATCCTGTTCGGCCTCGGGCGCTACGGCCTCGGCATCGCGTCGGCGCTGAGGGAGGACGGTCGCCGGGTTCTGGGCGTCGACTTCAGTCCACAGGCGGTGCGTTTCGCGCGAGAGCGAGGATTCGACGTCGTGTTCGGCGACGCCTCGGATCCAGAGTTCCTGAGCCACCTGCCGCTTTCGGGCGCCGACTGGCTGGTGGTCGCCGTGCCTGAACATGACACCGGAGTGACCCACCACGACGCGCGGCGCGTTCTTTTGAGCGCGGTGCGGGATCTGGGGTTTCGCGGCCGCATCGCGGTGGCCGCCCACCGGGAACCGACGGCCGACGACCTGAGGTCGGCGCGGGCGGACGTGGTCCTGATGCCCTATCGCGACGCCGCCTTCGCCGCGGCGCGCATGATCGCGCAAGGTGCCGAGGCCTCGGCGCCGGCCCTGCTCGATCCCGACGGTCAAAAGGAGCTGCCGGCCTGATCCGGGGTTCACGCCGCCGACAACAAGTCTGGCAGCCGCCGGCGTGGCGGGACCCCGCAGGGCCAGACTTTTCGGAGCCGGCAGGGGGCAATAGGCGCGATGAAAAGCGGCGCCGCGCTAGCCGGGAAGCATTCCAAGCGCGTTCAGGTAGAGGTCCAGCATCGCCTCCTCCTCCGACCGCTCCTCAGGCTTCTTCTTTCGCAAGGACACCACTTTGCGAAGCGTCTTGACGTCGAAGCCGTTGGCCTTGGCCTCATCGTAGACTTCCTTGATCTGGCCCGCGACCTCCTTCTTTTCGTCCTCCAGCCGTTCGATCCGCTCGACGATCGAGCGAAGCTGGTCGGCGGCGACCGTGGTGGCGGAGAAGTCGCTTTCGGGCTCTGTCATGGACATTTGGCGCGCTCCGGCAGGCTGAGGGATGGCGAGCCGCTGGTTAGCCGCGGGGCGTGGCGCAGGCAAGACGACGGGCACGCGCCGCTCCAGATGCTTGCCGATTAGAAGCGGCGACAGGCGATCGCCTCGACAGCCTCAGTGCTTCAGCGGCGTCGCATCGAAGGCCGCTTTGGCCTCGGCGCTCGCTTCCGTCTGATGCTGAACGCGCCAGTCCTCGTAGGGCATTCCGTAGACGATCTCGCGCCCTTCATCCTTGGTCATCTCGATGCCGCGTTCGGCGGCCGCCTCTTGATACCAACGGCTCAAGCAGTTCCGGCAGAAGCCCGACAGGTTCATCAGATCGATGTTCTGCACGTCCGTTCGCTCCCGCAGATGATCGCGCAGACGGCGAAATGCGGCGGCTTCGAGTTCGAGACGGGTCTGGTCGTTCATGGGAACCTCGCTTGGATCTCCGGCGCGGGCTGGAGGTAGGCGCGCCGCGCGGTTTCGTCCAGAGTTCGCTCGGCCCGCAGAGCTTGCGACCTTGGAAACCCCAGGCGCGAGAGGCTTTTGCCAGCCGTCCGAAAAACCCAAGCGTCGAGGCTGCGGCGGAGCCTCGACCCGGTCCGACGATGGGTCATGGCGAAGCTGAGCGTCAGATCCAAACCGCCGCGATGGCTCCGGCAAGAACCAGCGGCACGATGTAGGCCGCTGCGATCCAGATGATGATGCGGCGTCGAAAACGGGTGGGCAGCGCCCTTGGACGAGGGGCGGCGCGGCGCGAGGCGGGCCGGGGCATGTGTCGTTCCCTTTAGCAGTCGTTGCCGGAACCACCTAGGCCGAGGAGAAGTCATGTCTGACGACGCGGCGCCGCAGGCCGGCTCGCCGAAGCGGAGCCCAGCCCGCGGTCGCCCGTCGAGCGTGGATCAGGTCGCTCGATGAACAATCGCAAGGCCGAAGGGCTCGGGACGAGGGCTTCGCGGGCGCTACTGCGCCGCCGCCGCGTCCGGCCGCTCGGCGGGCATCTGGGTCAGGGCGTCGCGGAGAACCGGGATCAGGCGATCCACCCATTCGCGTTGCCCTGCTTGGTCTGCAATCAAATCGTTGCGGATCTCGATCAGCGCGTGAGGCAGGCCGCGGCGCGTGCCGTGGGTCCACATCGCGTCGCCCTTCAGCGCCCCGCTGTAGGGCTCGTTGTCGCCGACGACGAGGTCCCGCTCCTCTCGCAGGCGGTCCAGCAGCGGCGCCGCGAGGCGGGGGTCTTCGTCCCACAGCACGCCGACATGCCAGGGCCGACGCGGTCGACCGCGGAATTGGCGTGTGAAGGAATGCATCGACACGATCGCCGGCGTCGCCCCGGCCGCCGCGGCGCGGTCCAGCTGCCGTCGGATCGCCCCGTGATAGGGCCGATGCCACGCCCCCAGCCGCGCGGCCACCTCCGCCCCGTCCACGTGCCGGTTCCCGGGGATGACCGAACCGTCGGTGAGCTTCATCACCAGCGTCGGATCGTCCTCGCCTCGGTTGGGGTCGATGACGAGGCGCGAAAAGGTGGAAAGGACCGCCGGCGCGCCGAAGGCCTCCGCCAGACCGATCGTCACCCCGCGTACGCCCACATCGTAAGCGATGTGCCGCGCCATGTCTTCGGGCGGCAGGCCGAGATCGCCGCCCGACACCTCGGTCGGGACGGTGTTGGCGGCGTGATCTGCGGTGAACAGGAGGCTTGGAGCGCCCTCGGCGTTGACCAGCTCGAAGGCGGGCATGGAGGGCATGAAGGCTCCTTGGCGGCGACGGCGAAGGCCGCGGGAACGGGCCGCGCGGCCGGGTTGGAGCATAAGCGACGGCCCTGCAGGGACAAGAGCCCCAAGCGGTCGGATCGAGGCCGCGCCGTCGTCCCGGCAGGTCGATCACAGCGCTAAGGAAGGGCTCGCGTCGGCGTGCCGGCGAGGTGTATCGGAAGTCCTTGCTCCGCTTTGCTCCGCCCCGCCCAACCTCCCCGAGGTCCGTCATGCGTCGCCGCCGCAACGTCAAGATCGTCGCCACTCTGGGTCCCGCCTCCTCGGACCGCGCCATGATCCGGGCGCTGTTCGAGGCCGGCGCCGACGTGTTCCGCCTGAACATGTCCCATGGCAGCCATGGCGAGATCGCGGCGCTCTACCGTCTGATCCGAGACGTGGAGCATGAGATGAGCCGTCCCATCGCCGTTCTGGCCGATCTTCAGGGCCCGAAGCTGCGCGTGGACGTCTTCAAGGGCGGCAGGGCGGAGCTGTGCGTCGGCGACAGATTTCAGCTCGATCTGGAGGATCGCGAGGGCGACGCGACCCGCGCGCGTCTTCCGCATCCAGAGATCTTCGCGGCGCTGGACGCCGGGGCCACGCTGCTCGTGAACGATGGCCAGATCCGGCTCAAGGTCCTGGACTGCGATGCGCGCCATGCTCAGACCGAGGTGATCGTCGGCGGAGTGATCTCGGACCGCAAAGGCGTGAACGTGCCCGACGTGGTTCTGCCGATCCCGGCGCTCACGGACAAGGACAAGGACGATCTGGAATTCGTCTGCGGCATGGGCGTCGACTGGCTGGGCATGAGCTTCGTTCAACGGGCGGAGGACGTGGCGGAGGGCAAGCGCCTGGCCGCCGGCCGGGCCTCTCTCATCGCCAAGATCGAAAAGCCGGCGGCGGTGAAGGCCATCGATGCGATCCTGACGGAGTCCGACGGGCTGATGGTGGCGCGCGGCGACCTGGGGGTGGAGCTGCCGCTGACCTCAGTGCCGATGATCCAGCGCCGGCTGGTGCGCAAGGCGCAGGACGCGGGCAAGCCCGTGATCGTCGCCACGCAGATGCTGGAGAGCATGATCTCCGCGCCCGTGCCGACGCGGGCCGAGGTCTCGGACGTCGCGACCGCCATATACGACGGCGCCGACGCCGTGATGCTGAGCGCAGAGAGCGCGGCCGGCAAACACCCGATCGAGGCCGTGACGACCATGAACGACACCGCCGAGGCGGTGGAGGGCGATCCGCTTTATCGCGAGCGGATGGAAGCGCTGCGGCCTGACACGCGCACCCGGGTCGGCGACGCCATCGTCGGCGCCGCCCGCGAAGTGGCGGAAACCACGGACGTCAAGGCGATCTGCTGCTTCACCCATGGCGGCACGACCGCCCTGTCCATGGCGCGGGAGCGGCCGCGCGTGCCGATCCTCGCCCTGACCCCGTCGATCTCGACCGCACGGCGTCTGGGGCTCGTCTGGGGCCTGCACTGCGCGCTGACCCATACGGTCGAGCGCTTCAAGCTCGCCGTGGTGAGCGCCGCGCGCGCGGCCAAGGCGGACGGGTTCGCCCAGGCGACAGACCGCATCGTGGTGATCGCGGGCATCCCCTTCAACGTCGCCGGCACCACCAACATCCTGCGCGTCGCGCCGGTGGACGAGCGGGCGATCTACGAAGGCGAGCCGGAGTAGCGCGGCGCGAGGCGGGGGCCATGTGCGGACGCTACGCCCTGACTACGCCGCGGACGGCGGTCGCCGAGCATTTCGACGCGCTGCTGAGCGATGCGTCCGAGGCGGCCTTCGGCAATGCCGGTCCGAACTGGAACGTCTGCCCGACGATCACGGTGCCCGTCGTGCGTCTTGCCGGAGATGGCAGGCGGGAGCTCGCGCCGATGCGCTGGGGCTTCCTGCCGCGCTGGTACAAGACGCTGAACGGCGGGCCTCTGCTTATCAATGCTCGGTCCGA
>JBCCPD010000217.1:0-6541 GCA_039025075.1 Pseudomonadota bacterium
CCCCCGACCGCGCCGCCGCGACCACCGCGTCGCCGGCCGCCGCGCCGCCCGCGGCCGGACCGTCGGCCGCGGCGGACGGGCCGCCGTCGATCCCGCTCGACCCGCGCTTCACCTTCGACCGTTTCGTGGTCGGCAAGCCCAACGAACTCGCGCACGCCGCCGCGCGCCGGGTCGGCGAGGGCGACGGCGTCGCGTTCAACCCGCTGTTCCTCTACTCGGCCTCCGGGCTGGGAAAGACCCACCTGATGCACGCCATCGCCTGGGCTTTGCGCGCCACACGGCCCGAGGCGACGGTGGTGCTGCTGACCGCCGAGCAGTTCATGTACCGCTTCGTGCAGGCGCTCAAGTCGCGCGACATGATCGGCTTCAAGCAGCTGTTCCGGGCGGTGGACGTGCTGATGATCGACGACGTGCAGTTCATCGCCGGCAAGGACAGCACGCAGGAGGAATTCTTTCACACGTTCAACGCGCTGGTGGACCAGGGCAAGCAGGTGGTGATCTCCGCCGACCGCAACCCGGTGGACATCGACGGGCTCGAGGAGCGCATCAAGTCCCGGCTGCAATGGGGTCTGGTGGCCGACCTGCACCCCACCGACTACGAGCTTCGGCTCGGCATCCTGCAGTCCAAGGCCGAGACCTTGATGCAGGAGACGCCGGGGCTGGAGATCAGCGCCGGCGTCCTCGAATTCCTCGCCCACCGCATTTCGTCCAACGTGCGGGTGCTCGAGGGCGCTTTGCGGCGGCTCACGGCCTTCGCCTCTCTGGTCGGCCGGCCGGCCGATCTCGACCTGGCGCAGGAATGCCTCGCGGACATCCTTCGCGCCACCGACCGCAAGGTCACCATCGAGGAGATCCAGCGAAAGGTCGCGGCCCACTACACGCTGCGCATGAACGACATGCTGTCGCCGCGCCGGTCTAGAAACGTCGCCCGCCCTCGGCAGATCGCGATGTACCTGTCGAAGTCGCTGACCTCCAAGAGCCTGCCGGAAATCGGCCGCCGCTTCGGCGGGCGCGACCACACCACGGTGATCCACGCCTGCAAGACCATCGAGAAGCTCAAGGACACCGACAGTCAGATCGCCGAGGACCTGGAGCTTCTGCGCCGCATGCTTGAAGCCTGAGCCCGGCGGGGGGCCCCGCCGACGCGCCGCCGGCCGGTCCGGCCCCGGCCGCGCCGGCGGGTCCTGCGCGCGGAAACACCTCGGCCCCGTCAGGCCGCGGCCCGGCTGCGGGCGTCGCCCTCGCGCGGCTTCGTGCGGGTGCGGAAGAAGGCCACCAGGCTCTGCAGATGCGCCGCCGTGTCCTTCACCTCCCGCGCGCCGTCCAGCGACGTCTGCGCCAGCCCGGCGTTCTGCTGGGTGCTTTCGTCGAGGCTGGCCACCGCGGCCGTGATCTCCTCCACGCCCGTGCTCTGCTCGACGCTGGCCGCGCTGATCTCCTCGATCGTGGCGGCGAGCCGCTTGACCAGGTCCACGATCTCGTCGAGCGACTCGCCCGCGCCGCGGACCGCCGCCACCCCGTCCGCCACCTGGCGCCCGCTGGTGTCGATCAGCCCTTTGATGTCGCTCGCCGCGTTGGCGGAGCGCTGCGCCAGCTGCCGCACCTCGGCGGCGACCACGGCGAAGCCCTTGCCGGCCTCGCCCGCGCGCGCCGCCTCCACCGCCGCATTGAGCGCCAGCAGGTTCGTCTGGAAGGCGATCCCGTCGATCACCGAGGTGATGTCGGCGATGCGCGCCGAGCTCTCCTCGAGCCGAGTGATGATCTCCACGCTCTCGGCCACCACGCCGCGCCCGGCCTCGGCGCTGCCGGAGGCGCTGCGCGAGAGCTCGGTCGCGGCGCGGGCCGCGTCGGCGTTCGACCGCACGGTCGCCGCCATCTCCTCCATCGTGGCGGCGGTCTCCTCCAGCGAGGCGGCCTGCGACTCGGCGCGCTGGGCAAGGCTCTGCGCGTCGTCCACCATGCTGTCGGTGTTGTCGACGATCTCGGCGGAGCCCTTGCGGATCTGGCCGACCATCTTCGCCAGACGCTCCGCCATCGTGTCCACGTTGCTTTTCAGGACCGCGAAGGCGCCGGCGAACTCGCCATCCATGCGCGCCTCCAGATCGCCGACGGCGATCCGCTCCATCGCCTCCACGGCCGAATCCACGCCGGCCTTGGTCGAGGCGACGAGCGCGTTGACGCTCTCCGCCAGTCCGCGAAGGTCCTCGTCATCCTGGTCCTCGGGCACTCTGCGGTCGAACTCGCCCGCGGCGGCCGCGTCGACCACCTCGCCGAAGGCCTGGCGCAGGCCGCTCATCGTCTCCCGACGCTCCCGCTCCATGCGCGCTTCGGCGGCGATGCGGTCGGCCTCGGCGCGGCCCAGCGCCTCCTGACCTTCGCGGAACACTTCCAGGGCCCGCGCCATGCGCCCCAACTCATGGTCATGCTCCGCTCCGTCGATCGTCACCTTCAGGTCGCCGCCTGCCAGACGGCTCATGGCGTCGGCCATCCGGTTCACCGCGCCGGCGATCCAACGGCTGATCACGGCGGCGAGCAGCAGCGCGATCAGCACGGTCGCCGCGGCGGCCGCGATGTTCAGGACGCGGGTCGTGCCCAGCAGGCTCGTCTTGCGCGTCACGATGCGGTCCTTGTCGGCGCGCACCTCGTCCAGAAGCGACTCGCTCGCCGCCATCAGCGCCGGTCCGGCGACGTCCAGTCGCTCCTCGAACAGCGCGTTTCGGGCGTCGTAGGCCGCCAGCGCCGCCTCCAACGCGCCGGGCAGGGCCGCGAGCGCCGCCTCGGCCTCGGTCGCCGGCCCGCCCAGACCGATCGCCGTCGCCGCCGACGACATCTCCTGGCTCATCGCCTCGGCTTCGGCGATCCGCGCCAACGCCTCGTCGCGCCGCTCCGGCGCTCCGGTCGTCAAGTACTGTTGCGCGCGCACGCGCGCCAGCATCATCGCCTCCTGCGCCGCCCCGCTCAGCGCCGCGACGCGGGCGCCGCCGGCGCTCTCCGCCGCTGCGTCGCGCAGCGCGGCCAAGGCCTGCCGCGCCGCGCGGCCCGCGGCGATGTTGGCCTGCGACGCCTCCAGGAACGCCGCGCTCAGGCCCCGAACCGTCCCGAAATCCTCCCAATAGCCGCGCGCCGTCTCAACCAGGCTGGAAAGGCGCCCGTCCATCGCCGGGTCCTCCACGAACAGGGCGCCGTAGTCCCGGCGGAACGCCAGCAGATCGGCGGCGTTGTCGCCGACCTCGGCCGCCGCCTCCTCCGACGCGTCGATGCGGTAGGCGAAGGCCGCCAGGCGCATCTCCGCCACGTCCTCGAACGCGTCGTTCAACGCCTCCACCTGCTCGACCGAGCGGGTCATGTCGGCGAACGCCTCCTCGGCGGAGCGGAACATGCTCCACTGCAGCACGGAGATACCGATCAGCAACACCGTAAGCAGGCCGAAGCCGATCGAAACGCGCTGCAATATGTTCAGACGATCCAACATCTCGAGGCTCCATCGGCCGCAGGAAGATTGCCAGGAAGATCGCCGCGTTCTCTAAGCCGACGAGGTTGCCAAGGCGTAAACGTCTCGCGCCCGTTGCGCCCTGCGCCCGGGGCGGTATCGTGACCGACCGAAAACGCGTGAAGACCGTCCCCGGAACCTCCGATCAGGGCGGCGTGCCGGGACAGGTGGGCGAGATGAAGATCAGCGTCGAACGGGCCGCTCTGCTCAAAGCCATGAGCCGGGCCCAGGGCGTGGTGGAGCGGCGCACCACCATCCCCATCCTCTCCAACGTTCTGTTGGAGGGCGAAGGCGACCGCCTGACCCTGCGTGCCACCGACCTCGACGTCGAAACGCTGGAAACCATCCCCGCGATGGTCGAGCAGGCCGGCGCCGTCACCGCCCCCGCTCACATGCTCCATGAGATCGTGCGCAAGCTGCCCGACGGCTCCCAGGCCTCGCTCGTCCACGACGCCGGCGCCGGCCGGCTGGAGGTCCGCGCCGGCCGCTCCGACTTCAAGCTCGCGACCCTGCCGAAGGAGGATTTTCCGGTCATGGCGTCCTCCGAATACGCCGTGACGTTCGAGGAGAAGGCCCCCGTCCTGCGCCGCCTCTTCGACAAGGCCAAGTTCGCGATTTCGACGGAGGAAACCCGCTACTACCTCAACGGCGTCTACATGCATGTCGCCGAAAGCGACGGCGCCAAGTCCCTGCGCTGCGTCGCCACCGACGGCCACCGTCTCGCCCGCGTCGACGCGCCCGTCCCCGACGGCGCGGCCGAGATGCCGGGCGTCATCGTCCCCCGCAAGACCGTCGGAGAGCTGCGCAAGCTGCTCGAAGACGATGAGGCGGTCGTCCAGGTCTCCGTCTCCGAAACCAAGGTCCGCTTCGCCTCGGGCGACGTGGCCCTGACCTCCAAGGTCATCGACGGCTCCTTCCCCGATTATTCCCGCGTCATCCCCGCCGGGAACCCCCACCGGATGGAGGTCGACGCCGCCGAGTTCGCCTCCGCCGTCGACCGCGTCGCCACCGTCAGCGCCGAGCGCGCCCGCGCCGTCAAGCTGGCGCTGACCGAGGATCGCCTGGTCCTCTCCGTCAACGCCCCCGAAAGCGGCGCCGCCACCGAGGAGCTCGCCGTCGCCTACGGCGCCGAGCCCATGGAGATCGGCTTCAACGCCAAGTACCTGCTGGAGATCGCCGGCCAGGTGGACCGCGAGAACGCCGTCTTCATGTTCAAGGCCGCCGGCGATCCGACCCTGGTGCGCGAAGGCGACGACGACAGCGCCATCTACGTCGTCATGCCCATGAGGGTCTGAGGCGGGGTCCGCCCCGCGCCATGCCCCTGCATCTCGACCTCCTCGCCCTCTCCCACTTCCGCTCCCACCGCCTGGCGCGGTTGGAGGCGGACGCCGGCCCCCTCGCCATCTTCGGCCCCAACGGCGCCGGCAAGACCAACCTCTTGGAGGCCGTCTCCCTCCTCTCCCCCGGCCGAGGCCTCCGCCGCGCCGAAGCCGAGGCCCTGGCCCGCCGCCCCGAAACCCTCGGCTGGCGCGTCTCCGCCCGCCTCACCGCCCCGGACGGCGCGCATGAGGTCGAAACCGGCGTCGAGGGGGACGCAACCTCCCGCGCCGTCCGCATCGACGGCAAGACCGCGCCCCAGACCCGCCTCGGCGCCCTGATCCCGATGCTCTGGCTCACTCCCGCCATGGACCGCCTCTGGATCGAGGGCGCCGGCGAGCGCCGCCGCTTCCTCGACCGCCTCACCCTCGGCTTCGACCCCCGTCACGCCGAAACCGCGCTCGCCTACGAAAAGGCAATGCGCGAGCGCAACCGCCTCCTCCGCGACGACGTCCGCGACCCTCGCTGGCTCGACGCGCTGGAGGCCCGGATGGCCGAGTCCGGCGCCCGCCTCTCCGCCGCCCGGGCCGCCGCCGTCGCCCGCCTCGCCGCCGCCCAGGACGGCGCCGAAACCGCCTTCCCGGCCGCGACCCTCTCCCTCGAAAACGAGGGCCCGCACGCCGAAGACGCCCTCCGCGCCCTCTGGTCCTGCGGCCGCCCCCGAGACTTCGCCGCCGGCCGCACCCTCGAAGGCCCCCACCGCGCCGACCTCTCCGCCACCTACGCGGAGAAAGGCATGGAGGCCAAGCTCTGCTCCACCGGCGAGCAAAAAGCCCTCCTGATCTCCCTCGTCCTCGCCGCCGCCCGCGCCCAATCGGCCGACCGGGCCGCGCCCCCCCTCCTCCTCCTCGACGAGGTCGCCGCCCACCTGGACGAGGCCCGCCGCGCCGCCCTCTACGACGAGGTCTGCGCCCTCGGCGCCCAGGCCTGGATGACCGGCACGGGCCCGGAGCTCTTCGAGGCCCTCGGCGACCGCGCACTCCGCGTAGAGGTCGCCGAGGCGCCGGAGGGCAGCGTCGTCCGACCCCAAGGCTGAGCGCGCTCGAACCTGAGCCCAACGCCCCACTCCCAAGCAGCCCCCCTGCTCGAAGCTCGATGCGCGAGACACCCCGCGCCCCGACTTCCAGGCGGGCCCCGCGCCACGGTCGAAAAACTTTGAACCTATTCCGACGCCCCGCCGACCAAGGGTCATCGAACGGCGCGGCCCCGCAGGGTCGGGCCCGACGATCGGGCGCCGGGCTGGGGCGGCGCCCGGACGGGGCGCCGTCCCTCGCGGCGACCCCCAGGGCGCCCGCCTTTGGGCCGCCCGGACCGCGGCGCGGACCGCCTGGGGACGGTTCAGCGCCGCGGTTTCCCCGCCCTGCGGGCAAGCGCCTCCGCTCAAAGGCCGCGCCTCGCCTCGTTGCGAACGTCGACCTACGCCGCATCCGCGGCCGTCCCATCTGCGAGCCATGTGTCCCGCGCAGAACCAAAGAAAGCCCGGGGCGCGTCCTTCGGTCGTCGCGCCCTCGCCGCGGCCGCCGCGCCTCCCATGGCCGCTCCTGCTCGGGCGCCAGAGGATCCCGCCGGGCTTCCACGCGCCGCTCTTCAAGCAAGGCGGGACGGCGACCGAGCGATGCGCTCGACCGGCGCGAGCCGATCCCCGAGACCCCGCCGACCCGGACGCCGCAGAAG
>JBCCPD010000218.1:0-6540 GCA_039025075.1 Pseudomonadota bacterium
GCGCCGGCGGGGACCGGCCGCTTGGCGGTGCGCTTCATCACGGCGTCGATGTCGGCGTCCCACCACATGTTGAGGGCCCCCGCGGCGCCCGCGCCCACGGCGATGCAGACGATGGCCGCGAAGCCGACGACGGGGTTCACGCCGCCCGGCGCGGCCATCAGGCCGACCAGCGCCGTGAAGACGACCAAGGACATGACCCGCGGCTTGAGCAATGCCCAATAGTCGCGCGGCCCCGCTTCGCCCGAGGCGACGAGGGCGGAGCCGGCGTTGAGGGCCGGGTCGACGGAGGCGTCGGTCATTCAGGCGCGCCTCAGTCCAACGCCGCGACCGACACCGGGGCGGGACGGCCGGCGTAGAGCGCCTCGGCATCGGCGAGCCAATCGACATACGCCTCCATCGACACCGCCTTGACGGTGATCGGCATATAGGAGTGATCCTTGCCGCACAGCTCCGAGCACTGGCCGTAGTAGATGCCCTCGGCCGCTTTGAGCGCCGCCACGTACGCGTCGGGATCCGTGTAATCCTCCGGGCCCGGGCCGACGCGGAACCAAGTCTCGTTCAGACGACCGGGGATGCCGTCCATCTTCACGCCGAAGGCCGGGATGGTCCAGGAGTGGATCACGTCGGACGCGGTGACCTGCATGCGCACCACCGCGCCCACCGGCACCACGACCGCGGTGTCGGTCACGAGGCGGTAGTTCTCCTTAGTGACGCCAGCGGCCTCCATGGCCTCGCGGTCGTTCTCCATCGCGGTTTCGAAGTCCTTGTAGCCGTAGCCGACCATATAGGCGTCGAAGGCGAACTCGCTGTCCGGGTACTCGTAGGTCCAGTACCACTGGTTGCCGGTCGCCTTGATGGTGACGTCCGCGTCGGGGACGGTGACCTGCTTGTCCAGCAGCTGCAGCGACGGGATCGCGATGATCACCAGGATCACCACGGGCACCACCGTCCAGACCACTTCGATCAGCGAGTTGTGGGTGAACGTCGCCGGCGTCGGGTTGCGGTCGGCCCGAAACTTGGTGAGCGCGTAGTACATCAGCGCCGACACGAAGATCACGATGGCCGTGATGATGATCAGCAGGAAGCCGTCGAGCCACTGCAGATCCTCGGCGATGTCCGTGACGGCCGGCTGGAAGCCGGTCCTGGCGGGCCGCGGGATGCCGACCTCCTCCAACTGCGACTGCGCCAGGACCGGCGCTGCCGCGAAGGCTCCGCCGAGACCTGCGATGAGCTTGGCGATCCGCATGATCGACTTTTCCCCTTTCCTGACGCGCCGCAGGCCGGAGGTTTCGGCGCACGACTGCATGCAGCGGTATAACGTTCGCTTCGGTTCTGATCATAAACCTATGAACGGCGCAACGCGTCCACTCGTACATTCCGACATCTGAAAGCGTGAACCGCCTCGCAGAGTTGCAAGGCATTGATTTTTCTAGATCGTGCATGCGATGCGCGGCGTCCCGCCGCAGGCCGGTCGCGCCTCGGGGCCGCGCTCGGCCGGGGGCCGCATTGCCTCGGGCGCGGGCTGCGGTACATCAACCGCTCGTTCCGCCGCCCTGCGCCTGAAAGCGAGCCCCATGCCCGACGCCCGATTCCGCCCGTTCGAGACCCATTTGGACGAAGACCGCGCCCTCGCCGTGCTGCGCGAGGCGGTGGCCGGCGCCGACGATGGGGAGCTGTTTCTGGAGCGGCGCAGGTCGGAGGTCCTGGCCTTCGACGACGGCCGGCTGAAGACGGCGAGCTACGACGCCGGCGAGGGCTTCGGCCTGCGCGCCGTATCCGGCGAAGTGTCCGGCTACGCGCACTCGACCGAGATTTCGGAGGCGTCCCTGCGGCGGGCGGCGGGCACGGCGCGGCTGGCGGCGCAGGCCAACGGCGGCGCGGTCGGCGCGGCGGCGCCGGCGCCGGAGGGGACGAACCGGCGGCTCTACACCGACGCGGACCCTTTGGACGGGCCCGATTTCTCCGCCAGGATCACGTATCTGGCGGAGCTGGACGCCTACGCTCGGGCGAAAGACCCGAAGGTGGTGCAGGTGACCTGTTCCCTCGCCGCATCGATGCAGGAGGTGGAGATCCTGCGGCCCGAGGGACGGCGGGTGCGCGACGACCGGCCGATGGTTCGCATGAACGTCTCGGTGATCGTGGAGAAGGCGGGACGACGGGAGAGCGGGTCCGCCGGCGGCGGCGGGCGCGAGACGGTGGACCGGGTGATGGACGCCGCCTATGGGCGCGCTTTGGTGGACGAGGCGCTGCGGATGGCTCTGGTGAACCTGGACGCGGAGGATACGCCGGCGGGCGTGATGGACGTGGCGCTTGGGCCGGGCTGGCCGGGCATTCTGCTGCATGAGGCGGTCGGGCACGGGCTTGAGGGAGACTTCAACCGCAAAAAGACCTCCGCCTTCGCCGGGCTGATGGGCGAGCGAGTGGCCGCGCCGGGCGTGACGGTGGTGGACGACGGCACGATCCTGGACCGGCGAGGGTCGATCACCGTGGATGACGAGGGCACGCCGTCGGCCCGAAACACGCTGATCGAAGACGGCATCCTCGTCGGCTACATGCAGGACCGGCAAAACGCGCGGCTGATGGGCGTGCCGGCGACCGGGAACGGGCGGAGGCAGAGCTACGCCCACCCGCCGATGCCGCGGATGACCAACACGATCATGCTGGGCGGGACGGCCGAGCCGGGGGAGATCGTGGAGGGGGTCGAGGACGGCATCCACGCGGTCCAGTTCGGCGGCGGGCAGGTGGACATCACCAACGGCAAGTTCGTGTTCTCCTGCACAGAGGCCTACCGGGTGAAGAACGGCAAGGTGCTGCATCCGGTGAAGGGCGCGACGCTGATCGGGGACGGGGCGACGGCGCTCAAGCAGGTGAAACGGGTGGGCTCGGACATGACGCTGGACCCTGGCATGGGCATGTGCGGCAAGGCCGGGCAATGGGTGCCGGTGGGCGTCGGGCAGCCCTCGCTGCTGATCGGAGGGCTGACGGTCGGGGGAGCCTCGACCGGGTAAGGAGGGGTGCTCAAGCTTGAGCACTATCCTAAGCATCTGTTTTCAAGAGTTTATTCTGAAATGCGAATGTCGAGCAAACCGGGCTCGGGCGCGCTCCGCCGTTGGCCCCTTTCGCCGCTGCGCGAAGCGGCGAGCCGCCCAGGAGCGGCGATCGATCGAAAGACGCAGCCCGCCTCCTTCGTGGACGCTTGAAAGGATTTGCAAACCGTCGTTAATGAAGTCGGGACGCATTGAGTTCACGCCAGCATCGGGGAAAACGGCATGTCGCGAATCAAGGTACGCGCCAAGGGTGGCGCGGAGTACAGCTTCACGGACTGGTCCATCTACTTCGCCGACGCGGTGGGCGGCGGCGAGATCCGCGGCTCCACTTCCACCACCATCCGGCTGTCCCATCTGGGAAATCACGTCATCAAAGGCCGCGGCTTCGTCACCCAGTCGGGGAACGACGATGCAGGCACGGCGAAGGCCTGGACGTCGAACGGAGCCTCCATCGGCGACTTCAAGCTCACCAATCTCAACCTCAAGATTCAGGACATCACCCGGGTTCGCCGGGCCGAAGACCGCAACGACGACTCGCCGGCGGTCGACAGGTACCTGCTCGCCGAAGACTGGGACTACAAAGGCACCTCCGCGAACGACGTTCTGAAGCCGAGCTTTCGGACCTCCGCCGGCGTGCAGATGGACCTCAAAGGCAACGACAAATTCGACTTGGGCGGCGGAAACGACGACTTCTGGTCCGGGGCCGGCAAGGACATCCTCAACGGCGGCGCCGGCAACGATCGACTGAACGGCGGCGACGGGAACGACCGCGTCCTCGGCGGCGCCGGCAAGGACCGGCTGGACGGCGGGCGCGGCAACGACGCACTGACAGGCGGCGCGGGCCGGGACGTCTTCCGCTTCGCCGAGAACGGCGGGCGAGACAAGATCAAGGACTTCCGCGATGGCGACAGGGTGGACCTGCGCGGCATCGACGGCCTCGACGACATCTCGGATGTGCAAAGAGCGGCGCGCGACCGAGGCGACGACCTGCTGCTGCGCTTCGGCAAGGACCGGCTGACCATCGAGGACTACCAGCGGTCGGACATCGAGGACGCGGACTTCCTGGTCTGATCGAGGCCGAGGGCGACCCCTGCGCCGCCGGCGCCCGCCTGGGCGCCGCGCTTGATTGAACGTTGACCCGGCTTGAGCGTTGCGCGACCATTTCACGGGGGCTGCGCTGCGAGGGGATACGGGATGTCTTTCGGTTTCGCGGACGTCGTGCTCGGCTTCGTCAATTCAGGCGCCGGGCCCATCGACGACGTGCCCTATGGCGGCACGTTTCCCGGGGATTTTCCGGTGGAGGTGAGCCTCGACGTGGTGCTGGGGGACGATGCCGGCGACACGGTCGATTTCCTGTCGCTGCCGATCGGCTCTGAACTGATCGTCGGCTTTCTCGACGAGGTGATCGTCGACGGACCCGGCGACGACGTCTTCATCACCGAGGTCGGCGCGTTCGGGGAGATGGCCGACGTCTTCGTCTCCGGCGGCGGCGCTTTCGTGAAGCTTGGGACGTCCGGCGCCGGCGAGATCGCCTCCTTCGACCTGAGCGACATCGGCTGGATCGGCCCTGTCACCAAGGTCAAGATCGTGAGCCTGGAGAACGGCGGCTCCTCGCCTGGGTTCGACGTGGTGAACGTGCGGGCGTTGACCGCGGCGGCGGTCGATCTGGACGAGGACAACGAGATCGACGGGTCGGACCAGCGCGACGATCTGGACCTGCGCGGCGGAGACGACGCGTTTTCGGGCGGCAAGGGAAACGACTCGGCCAAGGGCGGCAAGGGCCGGGACGCGCTGTCGGGCGGACAGGGCGCGGACGATCTCGAAGGCGGCGCCGGCCGGGACGACCTGAAGGGCGGGTCCGGGCGGGATACCTTGTCGGGCGATGCGGGGCGCGACCTGCTGGACGGCGGCCGAGGCCGCGATCTGATCGATGGCGGCAGGGGCGACGACCGGCTGAAAGGCGGAGCCGACCGCGACCGGTTCCGCTTCGAGCGCAAGGACGGCGACGACGTGATCGTGGATTTCGAGAAAGGCGACCGGCTCGATCTGTCCGATCATGCGGCCGCCAAAGGGTTCCGCGGGCTGCTGCGCGATGTCCGCGACACGGGCAAGGGCGCGCGGATCGATGTCGGACCGGACGAGATCCTGCTGCGCGGCGTCGACGCGGAGGATCTGACCCGCGGCGACTTCATCCTCTAGCCGAGCGCATCGCTTGGCGACGCGAGGGGCAGCGGGCGCTGTCGACGAGAGCGCGGCGCTGGACGCCGCGGCCGCGGCGCCCGAAAAACGGGATATGGCCCAAGCTTCCGACCCCGTTTCAAAGCGATCCGCCGCCAAAGGGCCTGAGGCCTGGCGGCTGGCTGCGGGTCTGCTGGGTCCTCCGCTGCTGCTGTCGTTCGCGCTCGGCTCGGTCTGGTCGGCGGGTCATCCGCCGCTTGACGCCGTCACGGGGCTGGGGCGGTGGAGCGTCAGCGGACCGGCGGCGCTGCTCGGCATGCTGCTTGGGCTGTGGTGGCTGGCGGGGCCGTCCTCGGCGCTGGTCTACGGCCTGTCGCGGGCCCTCGGGCGAGGCGGGTGGACCGCCATCGCTCTGGCGACCGCCCTGCCCGGCCTGGGTTGGAGCCTGCGCGACGTTTGGCGGCGCACCGGCGGGCCGGGCGAGCCGCTTTTTCTCGAGGAGCTGGCGTTCTGGAGCGTGGTCTGGTTGCTGGCCTGCGGATCCTGCGCGGTCTGGCTGCATCTGAGCCTGACGCTGGGCGCCCCCGGCGCAGACCGGCGGGGCGCGCCGGACGACCCGACGTGGCCGAGCCGAGGAGACGTCTGATGACCCAGCAACACCCTTTCGGCGCCGACTGGTGGCTGGACGGCGGCGCGCCCGCGCCGAGGATCGCGGCCGGCGTTCTGGCGCCGGCGCTGATCCTCACCGTGATCGCGACGCTGGTCGCGTTCCTGGTCTACGGCAGCGCGCTGAGCACGGGCGAGGAGGTGCGCATGCGCACGACCACGGCCGGCCTGACCGCGGTCGCCGCCTTCTTCGGCTTCGCGCTGACGCTGGGGCTTCTGGCGTTCCTGGGGCTTTGGATCGCGCGCAAGCGGTCCGTCGCGGCCTTCGCGGCCGCGGGGGCGGCGGCGGGGCTGGTCTTCGGCATCGTCGCGACGGCCTTGGCCGGAGAGGCCGACTTAGGAGGCGCGGCCGGCTTCGCGGTCACGGGCGCGGCGCAGCTGCTGCTGGCGCGCTGGCTGGCGAAGGTGCGCGGCAAGCCGCCGAGGCCCGAGAGCCCAGAGGCGTGAGCGCTCAGTAGGCTTCGGCCTCGTAGAGCTTGGCGAAGTCGCGCTTCCACTCGCCGTCCCAACGGCCGAGGAGCTCTTCGGCCGGGGTCTCCCCGCGCTCCAGCGTGTCGCGCAGGGCGTCGAGGAAGTGGGTCTCGTCGGGGATCAGCCCGCCGGCGCCGGGGCGAGCGCGGGCCTTGAGGCCGGCATGGGAGATCTCCAC
>JBCCPD010000219.1:0-6532 GCA_039025075.1 Pseudomonadota bacterium
GGCCGCCGCGTGATCGAGGCCGAGGGCCTGACCCACCGCTTCGGCGACCGCCCGATCTGCCGCGACTTCTCCCTGCGCGTCATGCGCGGCGACCGCGTCGCCTTCGTCGGCCCCAACGGGGCCGGCAAGACCACGCTGATCAAGCTCCTGACCGGAGAGATCGCGCCGGACGAGGGCCGCGTGACCCTCGGCACGAACCTGGTCCCGGTCGTCTTCGACCAGGCCCGCGCCGCGCTCGACCCCGAGCGCAGCCTCTGGGACACGCTGACCCTCGACCCCGGCATGGCCGTCTCCGGCGCCTCCGACCAGGTGCTGGTCCGCGGCCGCCCCAAGCACGTGGTCGGCTACCTCAAGGAGTTCCTCTTCGACGAGCGCCAGGCCCGCGGCCCGGTCAAGGCGCTCTCGGGCGGGGAGCGCGCCCGTCTCCTCCTCGCCCGCCTCATGGCGCGCGAAGCGAACCTCCTGATCCTCGACGAGCCCACCAACGATCTGGACGTGGAGACGCTGGACCTGCTGCAGGAGCTGGTCTCCGACTATCCCGGCACGGTCCTGCTGGTCAGCCACGACCGCGATTTCCTGGACCGCACCGCCACCACCACGGTCCTCGGGCAGGGCGACGGAGGCTGGACCGTCTACGCCGGCGGCTGGACCGACATGCTCTCCCAGGCCGCCGAGGCGGAGGCGCCGGCCGAGCCGCGCCCGACGCCCAAAGCCGCGCCGCGCCCCGACCGAGAGGCCCCGCGCCGAGACGCCAGGAAACTCAGCTTCAGCCAAACGCGGCGCTTGGAGCTTCTGCCCGAGGAAATCGACCGCCTCGGCGCGGACATCGCCAAGCTCGAAACCCTCCTCGCCGACCCGGACCTCTACGCCCGCGCGCCGGTAAAATTCGAGAAGGCGACCCAAGCCCTGACCGCCCGCCAATCCGCCCTCGCCGCCGCCGAAGAGGAATGGCTGGAGCTCGAAACCCTGCGCGAAGATCTCCTGGGCTGAGCCGGCAAACCCGTCCGCCGCCCCGCCCGTTCAGCGCGGCGGCCGCACCCGAGGCCGATCCCGGCCCGAATCGAGCGCGGGGTTGCGGATCGGCAGCACCTCGCGCACCGCCTGCATCATGGCCGCGGCGAAGCCCGCGTCCCGCGGCCCTTGGGTGACCCGCGAGGCGACGAAGGCGCTGGAGCTGAGGACGTCGTCGAAGCAATAGGCCACCGCCGCGTCCAGGGTCGGCCCGGCGTCGACCGTCCCCCGCGCCTCGCCCGTGCACAACGATCCCCGCCCCAGCGAGCCGAAGGCCACCACCAGCCGAGGCCCCTCGGACCCTTGCGCCGCCAGCGCCATGGGCCGCCCGCCGAAGCTTTGCGGCGCGCGCAGCTGAGCGGCCACCTCCTCGGGCGACGCGCCGTCCGGCGGCGCCCCCACCACCTCCACCGGCAGTCCGAGGGAGGCCGCGGCCCCCACCTCGGACGGCGTGTAGTTGGTCTCCACGATGGTCGAGTAGACCACCGTGGCGTCGGTCAGCGGCGCCGGTCCGGAGGCGCAGGCCGAGAGCGCCAGCAGCGCGGCCGCGGCCGCGACGCCAGACGATGCGCCCGACGCAGCGCGCCCCAAGGCTGGGCGTCGCGGGGCGAGGGTTCGATCGAGTCGGGGCGTTGGAAAATCATGTCTCATGAGCGGCATCCTGCCTCCGATCGCGGCGCTTTTCGGGCGCCGCCGTTCACATCGGCGCGTGCGGGTCCCGTCCCCCGGCGCGCCTCCCACCCGCCCGCCCCGGCGCGCCGGGGGACGGGCGGGGCGGCCCGCGCTCAGACGTCCAGATCTTCCGCGAACCGCGCATGGTCCTGGATGTAGGCGAAGCGCAGCTCCGGCTTGCGGCCCATCAGCCGCTCCACCAGCGCGCCGGTCTCCCCTGGCTCGTCCTCGTCGATCTCCACCCGGATCAGCGTGCGCGTCTTCGGGTCCATCGTCGTCTCGCGCAGCTGCCTCGGCATCATCTCCCCCAGGCCCTTGAAGCGCCCGATCTCCACCTTCCCGCGGCCCGAGAACTCTCCCGCCATCAGCGCGTCCTTGTGAGCGTCGTCCCGCGCATAGGCGACCTTGCCGCCCTGGCTGAGCCGATAAAGCGGCGGCGCCGCCAGGAACAGCCGACCGGCATCCACCAGCGGCCGCATCTGCCGGAAGAAATAGGTCATCAGCAGCGAGGCGATATGCGCCCCGTCCACGTCCGCGTCGGTCATGATCACGACCTTCTCGTAACGCAGATCATCGAGCCGGAACTTCGAGCCGGGCGCCACGCCAAGCGCCAGCGCCAGGTCCTGCAGCTCCTGGTTCTGCGCCAGCTTCTCGGGCGTCGCGTTCGCCACGTTGAGGATCTTGCCGCGCAGCGGCAGCACCGCCTGGGTCTTGCGGTTGCGCGCCTGCTTCGCCGACCCGCCGGCGCTGTCCCCCTCGACCAAAAAAATCTCCGAGCCGTCCTTCGACGCCTCCGAGCAATCGGCCAGCTTGCCCGGCAGCCGCAGCTTCTTCACCGCCGACTTCCGCGCCGTCTCCTTCTCCGCCCGCCGCCGCATGCGCTCCTCGGCGCGCAGCACGCAGAAGTCGAGGATCGAACCGGCGGTCTTCGGGTCCGCCGCCAGCCAGGTGTCGAAGCGGTCGCGCACCGCGCCCTCCACCAGCTTGGCCGCCTCGTTCGTTGCCAGTCGATCCTTGGTCTGGCCTACGAACTCCGGCTCCCGAATGAAGACGGAGATCATGGCCGCCGCCGCCCCCTGCACGTCCTCGCGCGTCAGCTGAGCCGCCTTCTTGGCCCCCGCCAGCTCCCCATAGGCGCGCAGCCCTTTCAGGATCGCCGCCCAGAGCCCCTGCTCATGGGTCCCGCCCTCGGGCGTCGGCACCGTGTTGCAATAGCTCGACAGCGACGCGTCTCGCGCCGGCGTCCAGTGCATCGCCCACTCGACCGAGCCCGCCGCCTCCGCCCCGAACTTTTCCGCGAACTCCACCTTTCCCGCGAAGGGCTTTTCGGAGATCGTCGGCGACCCCTCCAGCGACGCCGCCAAAAAGTCCGACAGACCCCCCGGAAACCGAAAAACCGCCTCCGCCGGCGTCGGATCGCCCTCGGCGATCAGGTCCGGCGCGCAGCGCCAGCGGATCTCCACGCCGCTGAAAAGATAGGCCTTCGAGCGCGCCATCCGGTGCAGCCGCGCCGGCTTCAGCCGCGCCCGCTCGCCGAAGATCTCGGCGTCCGGATGGAAGGCGACGGTCGTCCCCCGCCGGTTCGGCGCGGGCCCGACCTCCGCCACCGGACCCTGCGGCACGCCGCGCGAGAACTCTTGTCGCCACAGCGTCTTGGCCCGCGCCACCTCCACCGCCACCCGGTCCGACAAAGCGTTGACGACGCTGACGCCCACCCCGTGCAGCCCGCCCGAGGTCTGATAGGCCTTGCCCGAAAACTTGCCGCCCGCATGCAGCGTGCAGAGGATCACCTCCAGCGCCGACTTGTCGGGAAAGCGCGGATGCGGGTCCACCGGAATGCCCCGGCCGTTGTCGCGCACCGTGCAGGTCCCATCGCTCGCCAGCTCGATTTCGATGCGCGTCGCGTGACCCGCCACCGCCTCGTCCATCGAGTTGTCCAGCACCTCCGCCACGAGGTGGTGCAGCGCCCGCTCGTCCGTGCCCCCGACATACATGCCGGGGCGCTTTCTGACCGGCTCCAGCCCCTCCAGAACCTCGATCTGGCTGGCGTCGTAGCCGGAGGCGTCGACGCTCGGCGCGGCGAACAGATCGTCTCCCAAAGGTTGAACGGCGCGGGCGGGCTCGGCCATGGCGGGGATTCCCGGAAACTGCTCTGCGTGTTTTCCTCACTATCGCGCGGCGCAGCCTGCGGGGCAAACGATTAACGAGATGTTGAGGCCGCCGCGCCCGGCGCCCCCGCATCTGGCGTTCAGACCTGGCTCAGAAAGCTCCGGATCTCCGCCGCAAGGTCGTCCGGCCGTTGGTGGAACAGCCAGTGATCGCAGTCGGCGAACTCCCGCACCGTCAGGTCGTCGCACAGCGCGTCGAGCCCGTCGCGGCACCCCGGCAGCAAGGCGCCGTCTTTCAGACCCCACAGCAGCAGATGCGGCGGCGTCACCCGCATCTTCTCCGCGTCCAGCCTCGGCAGCGCTTCCGCCGGGATCGGCGCGCCCGGCTTCGCCACCTTGATCGGCGTCGCTCGATACCAGTTGACCATCCCGCGCACCGATCCGGGCTGCGACCAGGCCTCGCGGTAGCCCTGCCAAGCATCTTCGGTCATCCAGGCGGGCTCGGCCTCCCCGAACCCCGCGATCATGCCCTTGAGCAGAGCGAAATCGTTCTCCGCCAGCCGGTCCTGCGACTTCGGCATGCGCAGCCGGTCGATGTATTGCGAGGCCTCGGACTGCGCCCCGCCCTTCGCCAGCTCTCTTTGAAACGGGATCGGATGCACGCCGTTGCCGATCACCAGCGCCTGCATCCGCTCCGGCGCCGCCATCGCCAGCGCATAGGCGACCGAGGCGCCCCAGTCGTGTCCGATCACCGCCCGCGCCGGCGCCTCAGGCGAAAAATGCGCCAGCACTCCCAGAGCGTCCTTCACCAAAAGGCCTGTGCGGTAGGCCTCCGCCTCCGCCGGCCGGGGCGACCGTCCATAGCCCCTCTGGTTCGGCGCCACGCAATGAAATTCCGGCGCCAGACGCGCCGCCATCGCCGCCCAGGCGCCGGCATGCTCGGGAAAGCCGTGCAGCATCAGAAGCAGGGGCGCGCCCCGCTCGCCGGCCTCCAGAACCTCGAACGTCTCGCCCGAGATGTCGATCATCGACCGCCGCATCGCCGCCTCCCTCAAGGTCCGCTCTCCCGCCCCGCCGGGACCCGCGCCGCGCGTGAAGACCCCGCATTCGTGCCCGAAATTGGCATAGTCCGCCGACATCCGCTAAGGTCGTTTCGCAAGACGTCGCCAACCGTGCGTCGACGTCGATCACGACCGCCAAGACGCCGCGACCAAGCGGCGCCGCCCTGAACCGCCGCCCGACGCCGGGCCGCGGACGGGCCCGCAAGACGAGGGAGATGCCGAGCCATGCCGATCAAACCGCCTCTGACGGAACTGCCGATCAGAACCGCCGCCGAAGGGTTCTACCGCGGCTTCACCAAGGACGTCACCATTTCGGCGAAGATCGTCGTCGGAGCTCTGATCATCTGGGCCGTGGCCTTTCCGGATCAGGCCGGGGCGGCGCTGGGCTTTCTCAACGGTCTGATCCTCGCCTCCTTCAACTACTGGTACGTCTACGTCATGGCGTTCTTCGTGGTGCTCTGCTTCGCCCTGGCGCTCTGGCCCCGGGCCGGACGCATGAAGCTGGGCCTGCCGGGCGACGAGCCGGAATTCTCCAACTTCTCCTGGTTCTCCATGATGTTCGGGGCCGGCATCGGCATCGGCATGCTCACCTTCGCCACGGCCGAGCCCATGTACCACTGGGCCTCCAACCCCGACACGATCCGAGGGATCACCGAGGGCTCCAGCGCCGGCAACGTGCGCGCCGCCTATGTCTGGTCCTTCACCCATTGGGGCCTGGCGGCGTGGGCCTCCTATGCCATCGTGGGCCTCTCGCTCGCCTTCTTCGCCTATCGGCGCAACCTGCCGCTGACCATCCGCTCGGCCCTCGCGCCGATCTTCGGCAAGACCCTGTCGGGCCCGGTCGGCCACCTGGTCGACATCGTCGCGGTGGTCGCCACAGTGCTGGGCGTGGCGCAGACCCTGGGCTTCGGGGTGGAGCAGTTCGTGGCCGGCCTCGCGCGCATCGGCGTCGGCGACTGGCTCTACAATGTGGGCGAGGACGGGTCGCGCACCACCTCGGCCATGGCCATCGTCGTGGCGCTGGTGGTGATCATGGGCGCCTCGACCCTCTCGGCGCTCTCGGGCGTCGGCAAGGGCATCAAGTGGCTGTCGAACATCAACATGGGGCTCAGCTTCTTCCTTCTGGCCTTCTTCATCCTCTTCGGCTCCACCTTCTTCGGCCTGCAGGCGCTGTTCGTGGGCATCTTCGACTATCTCGTCTCGATCCCCGGCAACATCTTCGCCGTCTGGGTCGACGACGGGGTCGAGGGGTCCGAGGCCGCGCAGCTCGCCGGCTGGCAAGGCGGCTGGACCATCTTCTACTGGGCCTGGTGGATCGCCTTCGCGCCCTTCGTGGGCGTGTTCCTGGCCCGCATCTCCAAGGGCCGGACCATCCGCGAATACGTCCTGGGCGCGCTCGTGATCCCCTCCCTGATGTGCTTCGTGTGGTTCGCGATCGTCGGCGGCACCGCCATCGATCTGGAACTGACCGGAGAGGCCGCAGGCGCCATCACCGGGGCCGCGGCCTCGGACCAGCTTTTCGCCACCCTCGCCGTGATCCTGGACGACGGGCTGGCCTGGGCGATGTCGCTGATCGTGGTGATCCTCCTGCTCACCTACCTCGTCACCTCGGCGGACTCGGCGGTGCTGATCATCAACACCATCAACGCCGCCGGAGACGAAGGGCCCAAGGCCCGCCCC
>JBCCPD010000220.1:0-6510 GCA_039025075.1 Pseudomonadota bacterium
GAACTGGCGGATGCCGGCCTGGATGCCCTGGCGGACCGCGGCGGAGAGGGCGTTGACCGGCGGATTGTTGATGGTGACCACGGCGATGTCGCCGTCGCGCGAATAGCTGACCACGTCGGCCATCGGCGTTCCTCCCCTTGAGTGCGTCGTTGCGTTCAGCGCTTGGCGGACTCGCCGTCGGGGGCGGGTCGCGCGGCGCGGACTCTACGCCGATGGTCGCATGACGCAAGCGCTACGGGAGCCGAACTTTTTTCCGCGACGCAACGTCATCGCGCGTCGGCTCCGCGCCGGGTCCGACCGATCCGCGAGGAGCCCGGTCCGGCCCTCGCCGCGGCCTGACGGCCGACGGCCTCGGCCCCGCCCGAACTCCCTTTCAGAACGGCGTAGCGGTCAGACGGGCGATCCGCTCCAGCAGCATCTCGGTCGACCCGTCGGCGAGGCGGGCCGCGCGCGCGCCCAGCAGATGGCGGGCGAGCGGAGAGCCCTCCGCCAGCCCCTCGGAGCCCAGAGCGTGGACCAGCGCGGGAACGTGGCGGGACGCGGCCTCGGTCGCGATCAGCTTGGCCGAGGCCGCGGCGAACTGGGCGTCGACGCCGGCGTCGATGCGCCGCGCCGCCTCCGCGGCGGAGAGGCAGGCCGCGAAAAGGTCGGCCTCGGCCTGGGCCGGAACCCAGCGCCAGCCCTGGTGGCCGGCCAAGGGCCGCCCGAAGGTCCTGCGATGCGCGCCATGGGCTCGGGCGGCGTCGAGCGCGGCGCGCAGCATGCCGCAGGCCATGGCGGCGACGTGGACGCGGGCCCCGTTGACGTCCTCCATCGCTCGGCGGAAGCCGGGGCCGGGCGGCAGCAGGAGCGCGTCGCTCGGCGCCGCATAGCCGTCGAGCGCGAAGCCCCCGAGGCCCATCGCGTGCAGGCCGGCGAGCGCCGGGCCGGTCGCCCGGACCCCGGGCCGCGACGTTTCCACCAGAAAGCCGCCCACGCCCTTGGCGTCGCCCGGCTCTGCGGTCTGGGCGAAGACCACCGCCACGTCGGCGAGGGGAGCGTTGCAGATCCAGGCCTTCTCGCCCGTCAGGCGCCACCCGTCGCCGTCCCGGGCCGCGGTCGTCGCCAGGGCGGCGAAGTCCGATCCGGCGTTCGGCTCGCTCATCGCCGTGCAGCCGACGATCTCGCCGCGCGCCAGGGGCCCGGCCAGCCGCTCCGCCGTTTCGGCCGGCGCGAAGCGGGCGACCCGCAGGGCGCAGTTGTGGGAGTTGATCACCGACATGGCGACGCCGTAGCAGACGGCGCCCAGCGCCTCCGCCACCGCCGCGCGGGCGGAATAGGCGAGGCCGGCGCCGCCGTGTTCGGGCGGAACCTGCATCCCGGTCAGGCCAAGCTCCGCGGCCTTGGGAATGAGCGAGGGGTCGGGCGCGCGCGCCTCGTCCGCCGCGGCCGCGATCTTCGCCGCCTCCGGCGCGAAGCCGCGCGCCGCCGCGACCAGGTCGCGGCCCGTGTCCGTCAGATCCCAAGGATCCATGAACGCCCTCCCCGCGGGTCTAGAGCAGCCTGTCCCGCAGCTCCCGCTTCAGCACCTTGCCGGTGGCGTTGCGGGGCAGAACGTCGATGAATTCGACCGCCTTGGGGATCTTGTAGCGCGCCAGCTTGCCGTCGCAGTGGCCGATCACGTCGCCGGCTTCGATCCGCGCCCCCTCGGCCCGCACGACCACCGCGAGCCCGACCTCGCCCCATTTGTCGTCGGGCTTGCCGATGACGGCGGCGTCGGCGACGCCCTCCAACGCGAAGAGCACGCTCTCCACTTCGGCCGGATACACGTTCTCTCCGCCCGAAATATACATGTCCTTCCAGCGGTCGACGATCCAGAGGTCTCCGTCCGCGTCCACCCGCGCCGCGTCGCCGGTCTTGAACCAGCCGTCGACCCATTCCTTTTCGTTGGCGTCGGGCCGCCGCCAATAGCCCGGGGTGATGTTGGGCCCGCGGACGTAGAGCTCCCCGGTCTCGTCCGCCTGCGCCTCGGTCCCGTCTTCGCGCATGACCTTCAGCTCCGCATGCAGGGCGCAGCGGCCGGCCGAGCCCGGCTTGGCCAGCGCCGTCTGCGCGTCCTGGAGGGAGACCAGCGGCGACGTCTCCGTCATGCCGAAGCCTTGGCGGATGGCGACCTTCTTCTGCTCGGCATAGGCGATCAGCAAAGGGCGCGGCGTGGGCGCGCCGCCGACGGTCGCCGCCTCGATCCGCGACCAGTCCGAGGCGTCGAAATCCGGATGCTGAGACATGAAAAGGTAATTCGCGGGCACGCCCAGCATCGTGGTGATGCCGACCTCGGGGTCCGAGATCAGGCGCAGCGCCTCGCCCGGGTCGAACATGCGCATCACGTGGGAGTGTCCGCCTTGGTGCAGGATCGGCAGCAAATAGGTGTTCAGACCGGCGGTGTGGAACAGCGGCAGGAAGGTCAACCCGACCGAGCCGTCGTGGATGTGCAGCGGCCCGGTCGCGTTGATGCAGTTGGCGAAGGCCATGCCGTAGGTCTGCGGCCCGCCCTTGGGCCGCCCGGTGGTGCCGGAGGTGTAGATCAGGCTCCAAGGATCGTCATGGGTCAGGTCCTGGCACGGCTCCAGATGCGCCGGATCGGCGGCGGCCAGCGCGTCCTCGTAGGGGGACGGTTCGCCCAGGCCGGTGGTGGCGATCCGGTGCGGCGACCGTTCCTTCATCGCCTCGACCAGCTCGGCCGTGTCGAGGTCGTGGATCATGACCTTGGGCGTCGCGTCGGTCATGATGAAGTCGAGCTCGGGCGGCGCCAGGCGCCAGTTCAGCAGCAGGCAGATGGCGCCGAGCCTGGCGCAGGCGTTCAGCGCCTCCACCCCGTCGGTGGAGTTCATCGCCAGCACCGCGACCCGGTCGCCCTTCTTCACGTTGCAACGGCTCTGCAGATGCGCGGCGAGACGGCGGACCCGGTCGTTCGCTTCGGCGAAGGAGAAGGCGCGGCCGGACGCGACGTCCATCCAGCACGGGCGCGCCGGCGTGGCGCGGGCGTGATGGGCGAGCCAGTCGTAGTGGCGCGGGGCCATGGCGGCGTCCTCCCTGGTCGACGCCCTCTGACGGGGCGATGGGGGGAGGTTAGGCGCCGGAGAAGGGGATGGAAAGCGTCGCGCGCGGCCGACGCGGCTTCGACGCAGCCTCGGCGCCGCACCGGCGCGCCCACGCGCGCGGGAATCGGCGCTAGGAGGACTTGGCTTCGCGGGTCGTCGGAAAACCCTGTCCGGCGCGACTTAAGGAAACCGCAACAGCCGTGAATGTGAGGTTCATCTTGATCGTGTATCTTGCCGGGGATGCGCAAAGCGTGTCGTTCGCGGGCCGCGTGGGGCGGCTTGGACCGGGGGATCCTCGATGACGCTGAAAACGCCCAGAGCCGCATTGACGGGGCTCGCCGCTCTCGCCGCGGCGGCGACGCTGACGCCCACGGCCGCCGAGGCGGTCATGGTCACGGTGGAGGTGGACAGCGGCGCGGGCTTCGTTCTGCTCGGCACGGTCGAGGCCTTCGTGGCCAATGCGGCGAACGATCCTTCGGCCGCCACGCCCGATCTGGCCGCGGCGACCTACTATGGTCTGACCGACGGCACGGCCCCCGCCGCGGGCGGACCGGGCACGCTGCCCGATGGCATCGTCTCCCACTTCGTGGTGGTCAACGAGGGGCTGAGCTTCGTGACCCGGCTGAACGGCCCGGGCGGGGAAGCGGGACAGGCCTCGGCGACCCTCGACGTGACCACCGCGCCGGCCCCCTCCCTGCAGGTCTCGGACGAGCCCGGCGAGGCGCAGGAGGTCGGACCGCCAGGCCTTGGCGTGTTCAGCGCGAACTGGACATGGGTCGCCGATTTCTCCGACGGGTTGATGGTCGGGGCCCTGAGCCCGGGCGCGGTTCTGGTCATGAACATCCAGCCCGCATCGGGCAGCTTCGGAGCCGCGGGCTGGCGCGTGCCTTCGTCCTCGGGCCCCAGCCTGATCGTCGATGCCGGCGGGTTCGACTCGCTGTCGCTTCGGTCTCGGGTGGTGCCTTTGCCGCCGGCGGGCGCCGCGCTGGCGCTCGGCCTCGGCGCGCTGGCCCTGCACGCGCGCCGGCGCGCAGGGCGAGGCGGCGCACCCCGTCAGTAGCGGTAGTGCTCGGGCTTGAACGGCCCTTCGACGTCGACCCCTAGATACTCGGACTGGTCGTCCGTCATCTTGGTCAGCTTGACGTTGAGCTTGGCCAGATGCAGCGCCGCGACCTTTTCGTCGAGGTGCTTGGGCAGGACGTAGACCTTGTTCTCGTACGCGTCGCCCTTGGTCCACAGCTCGATCTGCGCCAGCACCTGGTTGGTGAAGGACGCGGACATCACGAAGGACGGGTGGCCCGTGGCGTTGCCGAGGTTCAGGAGCCGGCCCTCGGACAGGAGCAGCATGCGCTTGCCGTCGGGGAACTCGATCATGTCCACCTGCGGCTTGACGTTGGTCCACTTCATGTTCTTCAGGGACGCGACCTGAATCTCGTTGTCGAAGTGGCCGATGTTGCCGACGATGGCCATGTCCTTCATCGCCCGCATATGGTCGAGCGTGATGACGTCCTTGTTGCCGGTGGTGGTGATGAAGATGTCGGCGCTGGGCGCGGCCTCCTCCAGCGTCACCACCTCGAAACCGTCCATGGCGGCCTGCAGGGCGCAGATCGGGTCGATCTCGGTCACCTGCACGCGGGCGCCGGCGCCTTGCAGCGAGGCGGCCGAGCCTTTGCCCACGTCGCCGTAGCCGCACACCACGGCGGTCTTGCCGGCCATCATCACGTCGGTGGCGCGGCGGATGCCGTCGACCAGCGATTCCTTGCAGCCGTACTTGTTGTCGAACTTCGACTTGGTGACGCTGTCGTTGACGTTGATGGCGGGGAACGGCAGGCGCCCCTTCTCCATCAGCTGATAAAGGCGGTGGACGCCGGTGGTCGTCTCCTCCGACACGCCCTGGATCATGTGGCGCTGCTTGACGAACCAGCCGGGGGACTTGGCGAGGCGCTTCTTGATCTGGGCGAAGAGGTACTCCTCCTCCTCGGTCTGCGGGTTTTCGATGAGGTCGGTCTCACCCTCTTCGACGCGGGCCCCGATCAGAACGTACATCGTCGCGTCGCCGCCGTCGTCGAGGATCATGTTCGCGCCGCCCTCCGGAAAATCGAAGATGCGGTCGCAGTAGTCCCAGTACTCTTCCAGGGTCTCGCCCTTGACGGCGAAGACGGGGATTCCGCGCTTGGCGATGGCCGCGGCGGCGTGGTCCTGGGTCGAAAAGATGTTGCAGGAGGCCCAGCGGATGTCGGCGCCGAGATCCGCCAGCGTCTCGATCAGCACGGCGGTCTGGATGGTCATGTGCAGCGAGCCGGAGATGCGCGCGCCTTTCAGCGGCTTGGCCACGCCATACTCTTCGCGCAGAGCCATGAGGCCGGGCATCTCGGTTTCGGCGATGTCGAGCTCGGTGCGGCCGAACTCGGCCAGCGAGATGTCGGCGACGACGTAGTCGGTCATGGCGTATCCTTTGCGGCAGGCGCTAAAGCTTTGCCCGGGCGATAGCAGACCGGGCGGGGGCGCCGCAATGCGGCGCCGAACTGCATTCGCCTCGAGTTGCGCGAAGGCCGGCGGCGCCGCGCGCCCGGGCGGGTCGGGCGCGGAACGGCATCGGGGCGCACGGCGTCGCTCGCGCCGACGCGGGCAGGCCGTCGCCAGCGCGGTTCGACGGCGCCGCCGACCGCTTCGGCCTTCGTTCGGCGGCGCAGGCCTCTCGCGCGTTGGCGCCTCGCCCGCCTCAGCTTAAGTTGACGCCGGAAGGCGGCGCGCGAGCTTGCGGCCGCGATCCGCCCCAAGGAGATCCGCGCCATGATCCGCTCCCACGTCGCCGCCCTGACGTCGATCCTGCTCGCCGCTCCGGCTTCGGCCCAGGTCTGGACGGTCGACCCCGAGGCCTCGGCCCTAAATTTCTTCAGCCTCAAGAACGACGAGATCGCCGAGCAGCACGCGTTCACCGGCCTGTCGGGGTCGGTCGCGGCGGACGGAACCGCGCGGATCGAGATCTCCCTCGCCTCCGTCGCCTCCGGCATCGACATCCGCGATCAGCGCATGCGGGACATGCTGTTTCAGGTCGCCGACTGGCCTTTGGCGGAGGTGAGCGCCCAGGTCGACCCCGCGGCCTTCGAGGCGCTGGCTCCCGGCCAAGGCGCCCTCGCCGAAGTGACCCTGACGGTCGAGACCTACGGGGAAAGCGCGGACTACCCCGCCTCGCTCGCCGTCACGCGGCTGGCGCAGGATCGCGTGGCGATTTCGACCGTGTCGCCGATCCTGGTGAGCGCAGGCGACTTCGGCTATGGCGACGGCGTCGACGCGCTTCGCGAGGTCGCCGGGCTCGACGCGATCTCCCCAGACGTGCCGGTGGTGTTCCTTCTGGTGCTGGAGCGCTGAGGCGGCGCGCCGGCGCCCGCGGGACCGCCTCGGATCGCTTTGCGCGCAGAGCCCGACC
>JBCCPD010000221.1:0-6510 GCA_039025075.1 Pseudomonadota bacterium
GAACGGCTTGAACAGCTCCAGCGCCATCTTCTTCGGCAGGCCGCACTGGTGCAGCTTCAGCTCCGGCCCCGTCACGATGACCGAGCGGCCCGAGAAGTCGACGCGCGTGCCGAGCAGGTTCTGACGGAACCGGCCCTGCGTGCCCTTGAGCATGTCGGACAGCGACTTCAGCGGCCGCTTGTTGGCGCCCGTGATGACGCGCCCGCGCCGGCCGTTGTCGAAGAGGGCGTCGACCGACTCCTGCAGCATCCGCTTTTCGTTGCGGATGATGATGTCCGGCGCGCGCAGCTCGATCAGCCGCTTGAGACGGTTGTTGCGGTTGATCACGCGGCGATAGAGATCGTTCAGGTCCGACGTCGCGAACCGCCCGCCGTCGAGCGGCACCAGCGGCCGAAGCTCCGGCGGGATCACCGGAACCACCGTCAGCACCATCCATTCGGGCCGGTTGCCGGACTCGAGGAAATTCTCGACCAGCTTCAGCCGTTTGATGATCTTCTTGGGCTTCAGCTCGCCGGTGGCCTCCTTGAGGTCCTCGCGCAGCTGCTCGGCCTCGGCCTCCAGGTCGATCTCCGTGAGCATCTCCCGGATCGCCTCGGCGCCGATGCCGGCCCTGAACGCGTCCTCGCCGTACTGGTCCTGCGCGTCCAGATACTCCTCTTCCGTCATCAGCTGGCGATGCGCCAGGTCGGTCAGACCCGGCTCGATAACCACGTAGTTCTCGAAGTAGAGGATCCGCTCCAGATCGCGCAGCGTCATGTCCAGCATCAAGCCGATGCGGGACGGCAGCGACTTGAGGAACCAGATATGCGCGACCGGCGAGGCCAGCTCGATATGGCCCATGCGCTCGCGCCGCACCTTCTGAAGCGTCACCTCCACGCCGCACTTCTCGCAGGTGATCCCGCGATACTTCATGCGCTTGTACTTGCCGCACAGGCACTCGTAGTCCTTGATCGGACCGAAGATCCGGGCGCAGAACAAGCCGTCCCGCTCCGGCTTGAAGGTGCGGTAGTTGATCGTCTCCGGCTTCTTGATCTCGCCGTAGGACCAGCTGAGGATCCGCTCGGGCGAGGCCAGCGAGACCTTGATCTCATCGAAGGTCCGCGGCGCCTGCACCGGGTTGAAGACGTGGCTGAGTTCCTGGTTCATCTCGTTCCCTTCCGAAGGGCCCGTCGTAGGTGCCGTCCCGGGCGCGCCGCCGTGATGGGCGGACGGCGGCGCGCCTCCATCGGGGCGGTTACTCGGTATCGCTGTCCAGCAGCTCCATGTTCAGACCCAGGGAGCGGATCTCCTTAACCAGCACGTTGAAGGATTCCGGCACGCCGGCCTCGAAGTTGTCCTCGCCCTTGACGATGGACTCGTAGACCTTCGTGCGTCCCGCGACGTCGTCAGACTTCACCGTCAGCATCTCCTGCAAGGTGTAGGCCGCGCCGTAGGCCTCCAGCGCCCAGACCTCCATCTCGCCGAAGCGCTGGCCGCCGAACTGGGCCTTGCCGCCCAGGGGCTGCTGCGTGACGAGCGAATACGGACCGGTCGACCGCGCATGGATCTTGTCGTCCACCAGGTGGTGCAGCTTCAGCAGGTACTTGACGCCGACGGTGACCTTGCGGGCGAAGGCCTCGCCCGTGCGGCCGTCGAAAACGGTGCTCTGCCCGCTCTCGTCGAAGCCGGCGCGGCGCAAGGCGTCGTTCACGTCCTCCTCCTTGGCCCCGTCGAAGACCGGCGTGGCGATCGGCACGCCGCGGCGCACCACGTCCGCCAGCTCCACCAGCGCGTCGTCGTCGGCCTTGGCGAAGTCCTCCTGATAGGCGCCTTCGCCGTAGACGTGCTTGAGCGTCTCGCGCACCGGGGCGACGTCCCCCGAGCGCTTGAACTCTTGCAGCGCCTGGTCGACATGGCCGCCGAGGCCGCGCGCGGCCCAGCCCATATGCGTCTCCAGGATCTGCCCGACGTTCATGCGGCTCGGCACCCCCAGCGGGTTCAGAACCAGGTCGACCGGGGTCCCGTCCTCGAGGAACGGCATGTCCTCCTCCGGCACCACCTTCGACACCACGCCCTTGTTGCCGTGACGGCCGGCCATCTTGTCCCCGGGCTGCAGCTTGCGCTTCACCGCCACGAACACCTTGACCATCTTCATCACGCCCGGCGGCAGGTCGTCGCCGCGGCGCACCTTCTCCACCTTGTCCTCGAAACGGGCCTCGAGGATGCGCTTCTGGGCGTCGTACTGCTTGTTCAGCGCTTCCACGGCCGAGGCCGTGGCCTCGTCCGCCACCGCCAGCTGCCACCACTGGCCGCGGCTGAGCGTGCCCAGCAGCGCCTCGTCGATGTCGACGCCCGCCTTGACGCTCTTGGGCCCTTTCACCACGGTTTTGCCGAGGATCAGGTCCTTCAGGCGCGCATAGATGTTGCGGTCGAGGATCGCGACCTCGTCGTCCCGGTCCCGGGCCAGACGCTCGATCTCCTCGCGCTCGATCTGCAGGGCGCGCTCGTCCTTTTCGACGCCGTGGCGGTTGAAGACCCGCACCTCGACCACCGTGCCGTGATCCCCCGGCGGCAACCGCAGCGAGGTGTCGCGCACGTCGGACGCCTTCTCGCCGAAGATCGCCCGCAGCAGTTTTTCTTCGGGCGTCATCGGGCTTTCACCTTTGGGGGTGATCTTGCCCACCAAGATGTCCGACGGTCCGACCTCGGCGCCGATGTAGACGATGCCCGCCTCGTCTAGATTGCGCAGCGCCTCCTCGCCGACATTGGGGATGTCGCGGGTGATCTCCTCCGGCCCCAGCTTGGTGTCGCGGGCCATGACCTCGTACTCCTCGATGTGGATCGAGGTGAACACGTCGTCCTTTGCGACGCGCTCGGAAATCAGGATCGAGTCCTCATAATTGTAGCCGTTCCACGGCATGAACGCGACGAGCACGTTCTTGCCGAGCGCCAGCTCGCCCAAATCCGTCGACGGCCCGTCGGCGATCACGTCGCCCTTCGCGACCGCGTCGCCCACCTTCACCAGCGGCCGCTGGTTGATGCACGTGTTCTGGTTCGAGCGCTGGAACTTGCGCAGCCGGTAGATGTCGACGCCCGGATCGCCCGGCTCCATCTCGTCCGTCACGCGCACGACGATGCGCGTCGCGTCTACCTGGTCGATCACGCCGCCCCGGCGCACCGCGATGGCCGCGCCCGAATCCCGCGCCACGACCTCCTCGATGCCCGTGCCCACGAAGGGCGCCTCGGCCTTCACCAGCGGCACCGCCTGGCGCTGCATGTTGGAGCCCATCAGCGCCCGGTTCGCGTCGTCGTTCTCAAGGAACGGGATCAGCGAGGCGGCGACCGACACCAGCTGCTTCGGCGAGACGTCGATCATGTCGATGTTCTCGCGGGGCGAGAGCATGAACTCCCCGCCCTTGCGCGACGACACCAGATCGTTCGCCAGCTCGCCCGCGTCGTTCAACGTCGCGTTCGCCTGGGCGATCGTGTGGCGCATCTCCTCGGTCGCGGAGATATAGGTCACCTCATCGGTGATCTTGCCTTCTTCGACCTTGCGGTAGGGCGTCTCGATGAAGCCGTAGCGGTTCACCCGCGCGAAGCTGGCCAGCGAATTGATCAGACCGATGTTCGGCCCTTCCGGCGTCTCGATCGGGCACATGCGGCCATAGTGCGTCGGGTGCACGTCGCGCACCTCGAAGCCCGCCCGCTCGCGCGTCAAGCCGCCCGGACCCAGCGCCGACAGACGCCGTTTGTGCGTGACCTCGCTGAGCGGGTTCGTCTGGTCCATGAACTGCGACAGCTGGGACGAGCCGAAGAACTCCCGCACCGACGCCGCCGCGGGCTTCGCGTTGATCAGGTCCTGCGGCATCACCGTGTCGATGTCGACCGAAGACATCCGCTCCTTGATCGCCCGCTCCATCCGCAGCAGGCCGACCCGGTACTGGTTCTCCATCAGCTCGCCGACCGAGCGGACGCGGCGGTTGCCCAGGTGGTCGATGTCGTCCACTTCGCCCCGCCCGTCGCGCAGCGCCACCAGCGCCTTGACGACGGCCAGCATGTCCTCCTTGCGCAGCGTCCGCTGCGACGGATCGGCGTCCAGCTCCAGCCGCATGTTCATCTTCACGCGGCCCACCGCGCTCAGATCATAGCGCTCGCTGTCGAAGAACAGCGAGTTGAACATGGTCTCTGCCGCGTCCACCGTCGGCGGCTCGCCGGGGCGCATGACGCGGTAGATGTCCAGCAGCGCCTGCTCCCGGTTCATGTTCTTGTCGGCCGACATGGTGTTGCGGAGCCAAGGGCCGATGGAGATGTTGTCGATATCCGCCGTCTCGATCACGTCGAAGCCGGCGTCCAGCAGACGCTGCACGCTCACCTCGGTCAGCTCGTCCCCGGCCTCGATGTAGATCTCGCCCGACTTGACGTTGATCACGTCGGCGGAGGCGAAGCGGCCGTAGATCTGCTCGAAGGGCAGCAGGATCTCCTTGACCTCGCCGCCCTCGAGCAGCTGGTTGATCTTGCGCGGGGTGATCTTCTTGCCTGCTTCGAACAGCACTTCGCCCGAAGCCGCGTCGACGATGTCGAAGTCCGGCTTGGTGGCCTTCAGCCGCTCTCCGTCGAAGGGCGCCGCCCAGCCGTCCTTCAGCTTGCGGAACGTCACCGTGCCGTAGAACTGCTCCATCACCTGGTCCTGATCCAGGCCCAGCGCATAGAGCAGCGTCGTCACCGGCAGCTTGCGGCGACGGTCGATGCGGGCGTGCACGATGTCCTTGGCGTCGAACTCGAAATCGAGCCAAGAACCGCGATAGGGAATGACGCGGGAGGCGAAGAGCAGCTTGCCCGAGCTGTGCGTCTTGCCCTTGTCATGGTCGAAGAACACGCCGGGGGAGCGGTGCATCTGGCTGACGATCACCCGCTCGGTGCCGTTCACGATGAACGTGCCGTGCGGCGTCATCAGGGGCATGTCGCCCATGTAGACGTCCTGCTCCTTGATGTCCTTGACGGACTTCGCCTCGGTGTCGGGATCCACCTCGAAGACGATCAGGCGCAGAGTGACCTTCAGCGGCGCGGCATAGGTCATGTCGCGCTGCTGGCACTCCTCCACGTCGTATTTCGGCGGCTCGAGCTCGTAGCGCACGAACTCCAGCACCGCCGTCTCGTTGAAGTCCTTGATCGGGAAGACCGACTGGAACACGCCCTGCAGGCCCTCCCCGTCCGTCGGCTCCGGCGCGTCGCCCGAGTCGAGGAACAGGTCGTAGCTGGATTTCTGAACCTCGATGAGGTTGGGCATCTCCGCGACCTCGCGGATCTTGCCGTAGTGCCGACGAATGCGTTTGCGACCGGAATGCGTCTGAGACATGCTCGTCCTCTGTCTGCGCGTCCCTCCTTCGGCCGGGGCTTGCCGAAGGCGGACGCCGCCGCTGCGGACGCGGGTTCCATGCCGCCGAAGGGTCCCATTCCCTCGGCTCCCGAACCTCGCGCGTCCATCGAAGCGCCGGTCGATCAGGGGTCTGCTGCAACCCCAGGACGAACGGCGCTTTGAAAGACGCCCGAAACGTGTAGGCCAGCCCCGCGGTGCGGGACCAGCCTTAAGTTGTTGTTTACGCGCCAGAGGGCGCGCCGGATCACTTCAGCTCGACCTTGGCGCCAGCCTCTTCGAGCTTCTTCATGATCTCCTCGGCCTCTTCCTTCGGCGCGGCTTCCTTCACCGCCTTGCCGCCGGCTTCGACCAGCTCCTTGGCTTCCTTGAGGCCCAGGCCGGTGATGGCGCGGACCTCCTTGATGACGTTGATCTTCTTGTCGCCCGCGGCGACCAGGATCACGTCGAACTCGGTCTTCTCCTCGGCGGCCTCGCCGGCGTCGCCGCCGCCCGCGGGGCCGGCCATCATCACAGCGCCGCCGGCGGCGGGCTCGATGCCGTACTCGTCCTTGAGAAGGTTCTTCAGTTCGTTCGCCTCGAGCAGGGTCAGACCCACGAGCTGTTCGGCGAGAGCTTTGATATCGGCCATGGTTTCGGTTCTTTCCTAGATGTGGGTGTCGTCCGGGGCGTCGGCGAGGTCTCCCCCGCCCGCCGTCCGGGCGCCGTTCGCCAAGACGTCAGTCGGCGTCCTCTTTCTCCGTGAGGGTCTTGAGGATGCCCGCGAGGTTCGTCGCGGGCGCCGTGACCGCCGCGGCCAGGTTCGCTCCGGGCGCCATCAGCGCGCCGACGATGGAGGACAGGACCTCCTCGCGCGACGGCATCTTGGCGAGGGCTTCCACCCCCTTGGCGTCCAGAAGCTCCGCGCCCATGGCGCCGCCGATGATGACGAGCTTGTCGTTCACCTTGGCGTACGCCTCCACCACCTTGGCCGGGGTCACCGGGTCCTCGGCGTAGGCGAGCACGGTCTGGCCGGCGAGGTGCTCGGAGAGCCCCTCGCTCGGCGTGCCCTTCAGGGCGATCTTGGCGAGCCTGTTCTTGGCGACGCGTACGGAACCGCCGGCGTCGCGCATGCGACCCCGGAAGTCCTGCATCTCGGCGACCGTCATGCGGGCGTA
>JBCCPD010000222.1:0-6481 GCA_039025075.1 Pseudomonadota bacterium
ATAAGGGGAGTTCGGCGCGTAGGGCGTGGTTTCGGAGAACGGCGCGTCGTCGGGGCCGAGGGAGCCGAAGACCTCGTCCGTGCTGACATGGTGGAAGCGGAAGGCGGCCTTGCGGGCGCCGGGCAGCCTGTCCCAGTGGGACCGCGCCGCCTCGAGCAGCGTGAAGGTGCCGACGACGTTGGTGCGGATGAACTCCGCCGGCCCGTCGATGGACCGGTCCACGTGGCTTTCCGCGGCCAGGTGCATGACCGCGTCCGGGTCGTGACGGGCGAAGACGTCGCCCATGGCCGCGGCGTCGGCGATGTCGGCCTGCACCAAAACGTAGCGGTCGCTCTCCGCCGCCTCCTCCAACGCTTCTGGCGTGGCGGCGTAGGTCAGCTTGTCGACGTTGACGACCGCGAAATCCGTCGCGCGGATCATGCGTCGGATGACCGCCGACCCGATGAACCCGGCCCCGCCGGTGACCAAAACCTTCATGGACGCGATTCCCTCTGCGGCTCCTCCCCATGGAGCCCCGATGACATGACTAGTATATGAACGGATTGGCGATGTCGCGCAAGCGCGGCGCGGCTGCGTCCTTGTCCGACAGCGCCGGCGCGCTCACCCCCGCCTCCGCCAGCGGCCAGTCGACGCCCAGATCGGGATCGTCCCAGGCCACGGAGCCGTCCGCCTGCCGGCTGTAGAAGTTATCGACTTTGTACTGCACCTCGGCGTCCGCCGTCAGCGTCAGAAAGCCGTGCAGGAAGCCCCGAGGCACCAGCAGCTGGGTCCCCGTCTCCGCGTCCAGCCGCACGCCAAAGGCCCGCAGATAGGTTGGCGAGGCTTGGCGGATGTCCACCACCGCGTCCCACACCGCGCCGCGGGTGCAGCGCACCAGCTTGGTCTGGGCGAAGGGCGGCGCCTGATAGTGCAGGCCGCGCAGAGTGCCCGCCTCGGCGCTGAGGCTGTGGTTGTCCTGCACGAAGTCGTGGTCCAGCCCTTCCGCCCGCATCTTGGCGGCGTTCCAGGTCTCCGAAAACCAGCAGCGCGCGTCGCCGAAGCGGGGCGGCGTGATGACGGCGAGGCCCGGCGGGCCCGGTCGCTCGATCTGCATGTCGTTTCGGACCCTCCGGGAGCGGACCCCAGGCGTCAGGGGATGATCGTCAGGGGATGATCGTGAAGCCTCGGCTGAGCGTCAGGAAGACCCGGTGCGACGTCTCCTCCTGATCCTCGACGCGGAAGGCATAGCCCAGATTGGCGCTCGTCGCCTCGGTCAGCTGGTAGGAATAGCCCAGATTCAGCCCTACGGTGCCCTCGGTCCCCAGCCCGTCCTCGTCGTCGAACTGGTAGAAGGTGGAGGCGCTGGCGGAGGACAGCGTGTTGATCGACCGCGAATAGCCCGCGGTGAACCGCGCGAAGATGGAATCGTCGAACGTGTCGCTGGCATCGCCCGACAAGGCCGTGCTGACGGTGCCGGAGGCGCCGGCGTTCAGGGTCGAGGTCGAGGACAGGCGCTGAGACCATCCGACCGAGAGGCTCGCGCGATTCGCCAGCACCCCTTCATCCGTCGGCTCCGCGCTCTGCGCGAAGCTGACGTTGAAGGCGCTGCCGCCGTCCACATAGCTCAGCCCGGCGGAGCCGCGCAGCGAGACGGTCTCCTCCCGCTCGACCCGCGTGCCGCCGCCCAGCAGCTGGATCTCCCGGCGCGTGAGGGTGAAGGCGGGGCCCAGGCTGAAGCTGTAGCGTTCCTTCGGCGTGCGCGCCCAAGACAGGCTCGGCACCGCGTCGACGGAGATCGTCTGCCGGTTCTCGTCGTCGTCGGCTTCGAAATAGCGCACGCTGGCCCCGACTCCGGCGGTGATCTTCTGCGTGAGGATCCGGTTCCACCCGGCGTTGTAGCCCAGGGTGGTGGACGGGGTGAGCGAGCCGTCGTTCTCCAAGAAATCCAGGCGGCTGGCGTTGATCCCCATGGAGAAGGATTCGCGGCTGTTCACCTGCTGGGTGTAGCCGACGCCCACATCACCGCGGAATCGCAGCGTCTCCCGGTTCACGCGGCGGGTCGTGGTCTGCGGCGGCGGATCGCCGTCGCCGCCATCCCCGGCTCCGCCATCTCCCCCATCCCCATCGCCATCTCCGTCCCCATCGCCGTCTCCGTCGCCGCCCCCGTCGCCGGGGTCGGTCGGCACGACGATCGCGGTGTTCCGGAAGAAATCCACCGGCTCCACCGAGGCGCCGAAGGTGAAGGACAGGCTGCGGGTGGGCCGCGACACGGCGTAGGCGCCGCGCAACGTCGGGAACAGGCCGGAGATGTTGTCGTTGTCGCCGCCGGTGAAGGCGCTGTAGCTGAAGCCGGTGCCAAGCGTGAAGCTCGAGGTCGCGCGCCGGTCGGCATAGGCCAGGTTGATCGAGGTGATCGAGCCCAGCGACGCGCCGTCGCCCTCGTCGAGCTGCACGTTGGTGTCCGCCAGAAACTGCTGGCTGACGCTCCCCGACAGGCTGCGGTCGCCCGCGACGGCCGCCGAGGTCTGCAACGCGGCAGCGCAGACGACGACGGCCGAGGCGACGCGTCGTCGGCGCCGCCCATGCCGCCGCCGGTCGGGCGTGGGGCCGCTGGACATCCTCCCGCGCGCTCCGTTCGTTCCAATTCCTCTCAGTCGAACAGGCCGCGCTCGGGCACGTAGATGATGTCCCCGTCCTGGATGTCGATGTTGTTCTCGATCGGGCGGCCTTCCTCCAGCGCCTCCCAGTCGAAGAGGAAGATCTGCTCGGTCCCGTCCTCGTCGATGCGGCGCACCTGGATGCGGTCCTTGGCGGCGAAGTCCGTGGGCCCGCCCACCAGCATCAGCGCCTCCAGCACCGTCAGATCCTCGACGATCTGGATCGGGCCGCGGGTCGGCACGCTGCCCAGCAGGAAGAAGCGCGTCTGCTCGATCGCCTCCCCATCGCCGATCGGCGCGCCGGACAGGCCGCGGATCGACACGGTGACCGTCGGCGTGATCTGGAAGCCGCGCGAATAGCGTTCTTCGAGGATCACCTGCAGGTCCTCGGGCGTGACGCCCTGAACCAGAACCGAGCCGGCGATGGGCAGGGAGATGCGCCCGTCCGGACGCACCAGCACCGTGCGGGTCAGGTTGGGATCCTCGAGCACCGAGATGGTCAGCGTGTCGCCGACGCGGATCCGATAGAAGTCGGGCTCTCCGCCATCGTCGTCGCCGGGCAGGTCGACCTCCTCCGCCGCCGCCTCGGGGTCCGACGGCGTGGCGGAGATGATCGAGCCGTCGATGTCGCCGGTTCCCGATTCGCTGAGCGGCCGGGCCGTCTGCGCGGCCGCGGTTCCGGCCAACGCCACGAGCAGAAGCGAAAAAGCGATGCGCATCAAGGTCCCGTCTCCCGTCAGTTAAGACGCTGCTTTAGGCGGCAATGCCCCAGAACGCCGCCGCTGACCAGTCCAAAGCGTCCTGACGCGCCCCTCGCGGACGCGCAAGAGCGCGCGACGTGGCGAAGGGGCCGCACTCCGCCGCGCCTGGTCAAGAGAATTAATCTGCAATTCATGCTGATAAACGCGTTGAGTTGACTCGCTGTTTATGTGAATTTGCCGTGGTGTGGAGGGCGAGAGATCGCTCGGGGTGGACGTGGTTCCAACGCGGTCGAAGCGTTGCGGGCGGCACGCGTATCGGTGGTCACGAAAGCGCCGCATGCGGCGCGGAGGCCGGTTTTGGGGAGCTATCCGGTGTATCATCAAGCGACGAAGACCGCAGGAGGCACGCCGGTGGATCTGGCGGCGGAAGACGCCCCTCCCGTCGTCTTCCAGGGGTTTTACGCGCGCTTCGGCAAGCGCGCCCTCGACATCTGCATCGCGTTGCTGGCCGCGCCTTTCGTGACGCCGCTGGTGGCTGTCCTCGCCCTGATCGTGCGCCGCGACGGCGGTCCGGCCTTTTACGGCCAGGCCCGCGTGGGCCGCGGCGGCCGGCGCTTCACCTGCTGGAAGCTGCGCACCATGGTCGCCGATGCGGACGATCAGCTCGCCGCTCACCTCGCCGGCTGTCCCGAAGCGCGTCTCGAATGGGATGAGACCCAGAAGCTGCGCGACGACCCGCGCGTCACCCGCATCGGCGCCCTTCTGCGCGCCGCCTCCTTCGACGAGCTGCCGCAGATCCTCAACATCTTGTTCGGCGACATGAGCTTCGTGGGACCGCGCCCTTTCACCCCCGATCAGCAGCACCTCTATCACGGCCGCAGCTACTACGCCCTGCGCCCGGGCCTTTCGGGCTATTGGCAGGTGGAGGACCGCAACGACGTGTCCTTCGCGTCCCGCGCCACCTACGACGCCCGCTACGCCCAGGACCTCTCCTTGCCGGTGGACCTGCGCGTGATCGCGCGGACCCTCGCCGTGGTGGTGCGCTGCACCGGCCGCTGAGCACGTCGCCGGCCCTCTTGCGCCGACCGACGAATCTGGCTAACTCGCCGCTACCCAAGGATGCGGGCGTAGCTCAGGGGTAGAGCACAACCTTGCCAAGGTTGGGGTCGTGAGTTCGAATCTCATCGCCCGCTCCAAATCGAAAAGGCCGGGCCTTAAGGTCCGGCCTTTCGTATTTTCGGGGTCTCGCGCCCCTCAGGCGGGGCCGCGCAGGCTAGGCGGCTCCCACGCCGTCTTCGACATGAAGCCGTCCAGCGGCGTCTGCACCACGTGGTTGGCGTAGTTGGAGATCACCTTGGTCGCCAGGCCCAGGATCACGTCAAGCACGTTGGCCCGGGTGAAGCCGGCGGCGAGGAAGGCCTCCACCGCCTCCGCCCCCACATGGCCGCGCTCGACCACCATGGCGGCCGCGAAGCGGCGCAGGGCTTCCAGCCGTTCGTCCTGGATCGGGCGGCCCGCCCTGAGGGCCTCGATCGCCTCCTCCGGCACGCCGTCGCGGCGGGCGCGCACGGTATGGCCGGCCATGCAGTAGCGGCAGGCGTTCTCGAAGTTCGACGCGAGATACACCACCTGCCGCTCCGCCGGGGTCAGCCCGGTGGTCTCGAACAGGTCCCAAAGGGTCGCGTAGCCCTCCAGCGCCGCTGGGCTTTCCGCGAGGGCCGCGTGAAGGTTGGGAACCATGCCGTAGGCGGCCTTCGACGCCTCCAGCAAAGGCCGCGCCGCAGGGGGCGCCGTTTCGATGTCGTGGAGGGGGAAGCCTGTCTCGGTCTCGGTCATGGGAGCCCTTTGAAGAAACCGCCGGAGGACCTCCGGCCCGACCGCGTCGGCGCGGCGCGCTCATCGATCCGCGGAGCATGGCGCCGCGGCGCGCGGAACGCACCCTCGCCGACCTCGAGCCGAGGCCGACCGCGATGGCGCGGAGACCCGGCGGACGCCGCGCCTCAAACGCCGGCGGTCGCGAGGCCGGGACAGCGGCCCCGTCCCGACCTATAGTTCATCCTCGAACGCCGCCCGCGAAAGGACCGCGCCGCCATGGATCGCCTCGAGGCTCTCGAAACCCAGCAGCAGCGCATCCTGTGGCTCGCGTGCTGGACCATCCACAACGCCAACGCCGTGCGCGAGAAGGACGAGGTGAAGGTCGGCGGCCACCAGGCCTCTTCGGCCTCCATGGTCCAGATCCTCACCGCCCTCTACTTCCATGCGCTGCGGCCCGAGGACCGGGTGGCGGTCAAGCCCCACGCCTCCCCCGTCTTCCACGCCATTCAGTACTTGATGGGCAACCAGACGTTGGAAAACCTCGAGAATTTCCGCGCCTGGGGCGGCGCCCAATCCTACCCTTCCCGCACCAAGGACGTGGACGACGTCGATTTCTCCACCGGCTCGGTCGGCCTCGGCGTCGCCATCACCGCCTTCGCGTCCCTGGTGCAGGACTACATCGCCGCCCGGCGCGAGGGGCGGAAGCTGGGCCGCATGGTCGCCCTGGTCGGCGACGCCGAGCTCGACGAGGGCAACGTCTACGAATGCCTGCAGGAGGGCTGGAAGCAGGACCTGCGAAACTGCTGGTGGATCATCGACTACAACCGCCAGTCCCTCGACGGCATCGTGCGCGAGGGCCTGTGGGAGCGGCTGGAAAAGATCTTCGAGGCCTATGGCTGGGACGTGCGCCGCCTGAAATACGGCGCCCTCCAGCGCGCCGCCTTCGCCGAGCCGGGGGGCGAGGCCCTTCGCCGCTGGATCGACCAGTGCCCCAACGCCGACTACTCCGCCCTGACCTTCCAGGGCGGCGCCGCCTGGCGAAAACGCTTGATGGACGACATCGCCGACCAGGGCGAGGTGACCGCGCTTCTGGACCGCCGCTCCGACGACGAGCTGGCCGCGCTGATGGAGAACCTCGGCGGCCACTGCGTCGAGACCCTGCGCGAGGCCTTCGACGCCGTCGACCACGACCGCCCCGTCTGCTTCCTCGCCTACACCGTCAAGGGCTGGGGCACGCCGCTGGCCGGCCACAAGGACAACCACGCCGGCCTGATGACCGCAGCCCAGATGGAGGACTGGCAGACCAGGATGGGCGTGGCGAAGGGCGAG
>JBCCPD010000223.1:0-6459 GCA_039025075.1 Pseudomonadota bacterium
CGGGCGCGGCGGCGCCGCTCGCCGTGTCCTGCGGCGATCCGGCGGGCATCGGGGGGGAGATCCTCGCCAAGGCCTGGGCGGCGGGCGGCCTGCCGCCCTTCGCGCTGATCGGCGATGCGGACTGGGCCGCCGGCTTCGGCCCGGTGGCGCGGATCGCGCGGCTGTCGGAGGCCGCGTCGGCGCAGAGGCGGGGCCTGCCGGTCCTGCATGCGCCGCTGGCCGCGCCGTCGCGGCCCGGCGCGCCGGACCCGGCCAACGCGCCGGCGACGATCGCCTCCATCGAAACCGCGGTTTGCCTGGCGATGTCGGGCGAGGCCGGAGGCGTCGTGACCCTGCCGATCAACAAGAAAGCGCTCTACGACGGCGCGGGCTTCGCCTTTCCCGGCCACACCGAGTTCCTGGCGGCGCTGACGGGCGCGGCGCGGCCGGTGATGATGCTCGCCGGCCCGTCCTTGCGGGTGGTTCCGGTGACGATCCACATGGCGCTGGCCCAGGCCGCGGCCGCTCTGAGCGCCGCCGCGATCGAGGAGACGGCGCGGATCGCGGCGGAGGGGCTGCGCGCCCGCTTCGGGATCGCGCGCCCGCGGCTCGCGGTGGCGGGGCTGAACCCCCATGCGGGCGAGGGCGGAGCCCTCGGGCGGGAGGAGATCGAGATCATCGCCCCCGCGGTCGCCCGTCTGCGGGCCGAGGGGCTGGACGTCCGCGGCCCCCTGCCCGCCGACGCGATGTTCCATGCCGCCGCCCGCGCCCGCTACGACGTCGCGATCGGCATGTATCACGACCAGGCGTTGATCCCGCTCAAGGCGCTCGACTTCGACCGGGGCGTGAACGTGACGCTGGGCCTGCCGATCGTGCGGACCTCTCCCGACCATGGCACCGCCTACGACATCGCCGGACAGGGCCGCGCCGACCCGACGAGCCTGATCGAGGCGTTGCGGATGGCCGCCGCGATGGCCGCCGGCGCCCCCGCGGCGGCGGCGTGAGCGAGGGGCTCGCGGCGGGCGACGCGGCGTTGGAGGCGCTGCCGCCCTTGCGCGAGGTGATCGCCGCCCACGGCCTTTCGGCCCGCAAGTCGCTGGGCCAGAATTTTCTGATGGATCTCAACCTGACGCGGCGCATCGCCCGCGCCTCGGGTCCCTTGGAGGGGGTCGAGGTGCTGGAGGTCGGCCCCGGCCCCGGCGGGCTGACCCGCGCCCTGCTGCTGGAGGGCGCCGCCCGCGTGGTGGCGGTGGAGCGGGACGCGCGCTGCCTTCCGGCGCTGGCCCAGGTGGCGGCGGCCTCTGGCGGGCGGCTGGAGGTGCTGGAAGGCGACGCGCTGACGCTGGGGGCGGAGGCGCGCCTGCGCCCGCCGTGGCGCATCGCCGCCAACCTGCCCTACAACATCGGCACCGAGCTGCTGGCGCGCTGGCTGTCGCCGCCCCGATGGCCGCCGGGATGGGACGGTCTGACGCTGATGTTCCAGAAGGAAGTGGCGGAGCGGATCACGGCCTCCCCAGGCTCCAAGGCCTGGGGGCGACTGGGTCTGCTGGCGCAATGGCGCTGCGAGGCGCGGGTGGCGTTCGAGCTGGGGCCCAAGGCGTTCACGCCGCCGCCCAAGGTCAGCTCCGCCGTGGTCTCGCTGCGGCCGCTGGCCGAGCCCCGCTTTCCGGCCTCCGCCGCCCTGCTGAGCCGCATCGGCGCCGCCGCCTTCGGCCAGCGGCGAAAGATGCTGCGCCAAAGCCTGAAAGCGGTCGCGTCCAAGGCCGCGGCCCTGTGCGAGGCGGCCGGCGTGCCCGAGACGCTGCGCGCCGACGACGTGACGCTGGAGCAGTTCTGCGCCCTCGCCCGCGCCGCCGAGGCCGGGCGCGGCGCCTGAGCCGCGCGCCGGATCGACGCGGCGTGGCCCGAAAGAGTCACGCGCCCATCACGCCCGCCTCTGATATGAACGTTTGCAGAGCAGCAACTTCAAACGGGCAAACCCGTTGAGCACCGGATAGGAATCGAGGAGTTGCTCTCGTGGGGAAGTTTCATTCGTTCGTCGTCGCGGCCGCCGCGCTGCTGCTGACCGCCGGCTGCGCGCAGCAGCAGGCCGCCGCGCCCGTCGCGCCCGCGGCGCAGGCCGAACCCGTCGCCTTCGCGCAGCAGGCGCTGCCGCCCTACGACGCGGCGCTGGCCCGCCACCCGGTCTCGGCCGAGATCCCCTCCAAGGGCAAGGCCATCCTGGTCAACATACCGTCCTACGAGCTGATCGCCTTCGAGGACGGCCGGCCGGTCCTGCACAGCCGGGTCATCGTCGGGCGCGACCTGCGCGGCGACCGCACGCCGGTGATGACGGCCCGCACCTCCGTCGTGCGCTTCCGCCCCAGTTGGCGACCGACGCCGATGATGCTGCGCACCGGCAAGTACGAGGACCGGATCTGGCCGCCGGGCCGCGGCAATCCGCTGGGCCTGCTGGCGATCCGGCTCGATCCGGGCATGCTGATCTATCTGCACGGCACCAACCGGCCAGATCTGTTCGACCGCGAGGCGCGCGCTTTGTCGGGCGGCTGCATCCGCGTGGAGCGTTGGGACGAGGTCGCGGCCTGGGTGCTGGACGTCGATCTGGAGGACGTGCATCGCTCCGCCAACGGACGGCGCACCTTCGACATGGGGACGGAAGGCGTGCCGGTGCTGTTCCGCTACTACACCGAGTTCCCGGATCGCAGCGGCGTGCTGCGCCGCCATTCGGACGTCTACGGCAAGCGACCGGCCCTTTCCGCCGCCGCGACGCCGGCTCCGGCGTCATCGGCCTCTGCGGCGACGACCGGGGCTAGGACGACCGGGGCGGCCGCCGAGGCGCCCGCCGGCTGAGGCGACCCGCGAGGCCCTTGCCGCAAGGGCCTCGCCGCGTCAGTAGATGAAGCGGATCTGGTCGGCCCAGAAGCGCTCGATCCCCTTGAGGGTCTCGTTGGACTCGGGCAGGCGCCCGCGCCCGACGGCGGCATCGTCCATCAGAGCCGCCGCATGGTTCGAGAACAGCTCCGACACCGAATCGTGGATGAAGCGGCCGCGATCGGTCAGCCGGATGCGCACCGAGCGACGGTCCACCGAGCTGCGCTCATGGTGCAGATAGCCCGCCTCGACCAGCTTCTTGAGGTTGTAGCTGACGTTCGAGCCCTGGTAGTAGCCGCGGCTCTTCAGCTCTCCGGCGGTCACCTCGGCGTCGCCGATGTTGAACAGCAGAAGCGCCTGCACCGAGTTGATGTCGAGGATGCCGAGCCGTTCGAACTCGTCCTTGACCACGTCGAGCAGCAGGCGGTGGAGACGCTCCACCAGTCCCAGAAGCTCCAGATAGCCCACGCCGAAATCGGGGGCCTCCGCCGCGATCTCCGCCCCGCGCGCCACGCGCATCGCCGTCGCCGCCTTCGCCATATCGGTTTCTCCGCCTTGAGTTTCGGTTGAACCGAAATTGAGGCGAAGGAACGAAGAAACGGTTAACGCCTGGCAACCACTTCGAAAGGACCCGGCCGCGGCCCGGCGATCAGGCGGCGAGGCCGTGGAAGCGGCGCACCGCGTCGAGCGCCGGGCCATGGTCCTCGGGCCCCGGCTCCGACCCGGAGATCCAGCGATAGATCTGCTGGTCGCCCTCGGCGATCAGCGCCTCGAAAGCGTCGAGATCGGTTCGCGTCCGCCCTTCCAGCAGCGCGTCGGCGAAAGGGCCGAGCAGCAGGTCCATCTCCTTGGTGCCGCGCCGCCAGCAGCGGATCTTGAGGCGCTTCAGGCGCGCCGTCTCCTCAGGGGTCATGCCAGACGTTCCTCCGAATCCCAAAGCCAGGCGGCGCCGCGCACGCCCGAACTGTCGCCATGCAGGTTCACGCGGATCTCCGTGTCCACCGAATCGGAGAAGACATGCGGACGCATGGCCGCCGACAGCCGATCGGCGAGGCCGGGCAGGTTCGACAGGCCCCCGCCCAGAACCACCACGTCCGGATCGACGATGTTGATCATCGTGCCCAAAGCGCGGCCGAACCGGTCCGAATGGCGCGCGATGGCCGCCTCGGCCTCCGGATCGCCGGCCTCGGCCAGATCCGAGATCTCCCGTGCCGAGGGGCCGTCGCCCTCGCCCGCCCCCACGGCGCGGGCGAAATCGGCGGCGAGCGCCGGGCCGGAGAGCCAGGTTTCGAGGCATCCGCGCCGGCCGCAATAGCACAAGGGGCCGGGACGCTCGTCGTCCTTGGGGTCGGGCAAAGGGATGTGCCCCCATTCCGCGGCCACGCCGTTGCGCCCCGCGATGACCTTGCCGTCGACCACCAGCCCGCCGCCGACCCCGGTTCCGGCGATCACGCCGAACACCACCCGCGCACCGGCGCCGGCGCCGTCCGTCGCCTCCGACAGGGCGAAGCAGTTGGCGTCGTTGGCCGCCCGCACCGGCCGCTGCAGCGCCTCGGCCAGGTCGGCGTCGAAAGGCTTGCCGATCAGCCAGACCGAGTTGGCGTTGCGCACATGGCCGGTGCTGGGGGAGATCGAGCCGGGAATGCCGACGCCCACCCGCGGCGCGCAGCGGCCGACCTCCTGCTCCAGCGCCTCGACCAACGTCTTCACGGCGCCGACGGTCCCGGCATAGTCGTGCCGCGGGGTCGGGGTCCGGCGGCGCGCCAGCACGGCGCCGCCCTCGCCGAGGACCGCGCCTTCGATCTTGGTGCCGCCGAGGTCGATGCCCAGCTTCATGCCGTCTCCTGCCCGTGCGAGGGACCTATCGAGGCCGCGCTCGGGGGGCAAGCGCCCCGGCCCTCAGCGCTCCCGGCTGCGGAAGCGTTTTTCCAGCCGGGCGGTCCGCTCCATCAGCCGCGCCAGGCCGAGGCGGATCTCCCGCATCTCCGACAGGATCGAGGTCGCTTCGGCGTCAAGCGCGGCGGCGTCGGCCTCCACCCCGCCCTCGCCCTGTCCGGTCAGCAGCCAGACGATCGACACGTTGAGCAGCCCGGCGAGCATCTGCAGCTTGTTGGCGCGCGGCTCGGATCGGTCGCTTTCCCAGTTCTGCACGGTGCCGAGGCGCACGCCCAGGCGCGAGGCCAGCTGCGACTGGCTGAACCCCAACGCCTCGCGCGCCGCGGCGAGCCGGTCTCCGAAGGTGGCGGCGTCGTCGCTGAAATAGTCGTCTGACATGGCGGACAGGCCTTTTCGTCGGGGATCAGGGGCGAGGCCGCAGCATGCATCGGACGACGGCGCGCCGGCCACCCCCTACGGCCTGGGCGCAGGATCCGGGTCGCGCCGCGACGCGTGGCGAGGCATCACGGCGCGGCATCCAAGACCCGCCGACGAAGGAGCGCCCGCATGCGGATCGACGACCGAGTCTGGGCGGAACTGCTTCTGCTCGGCCTGATCTGGGGCGGCTCCTTCGTGGCGCTGTCCGTCGCGCTGCGCGAGATGGGGCCTCTGACCTCCGCGGCCTGGCGCACCGGGCTCGGCGCCGCCGGGCTGTGGCTGGCGGCCGCGGCGACGCGCGCGCCGCTGCCGCGCTCGGCCCGGTTCTGGGGGGCCTGCCTGGTGATGGGGCTGTTGAACAACGCCCTGCCCTTCTCCTTGTTCGCTTGGGCGCAGCAGAGCATCGAGAGCGGCCTGACCTCCATCCTCAACGCCATGACGGCGGTCTTCGGCGGGCTGGTCGCGGGCCTTCTGCTGAAGGACGAGCGGCTGACCGCGCGGCGGCTGGTCGGGGCGGGCCTGGGCGTCGCCGGCGTGGCGACGATCATGGGCGCGGAGGCGCTGGCGGAGCTCGACCTGCGGTCCCTGGCGCAGCTGGCGGCGCTCGCGGCGACGCTCAGCTACGCCGTCGCCTCGGTCTGGGCGCGCGTCGCCTTGGGCGGAGCGTCGCCGTCGACGGCGGCGGCGGGCATGTGCACCGGCGGTTTTCTGATGATGGCGCCCTTGGCCCTTTGGCGGGAGGGTCCTCCGACGCTGGCGATGAGCGCGGAGGTCTGGGCGGCGCTGCTGTACTACGGCCTGCCGGCGACGGCGGGTGCCTATCTGCTCTACTACCGCATTCTGGCCAGGGCCGGCGCCGCCAACACCATGCTCGTGACGCTGATCATCCCGCCCTTCGGCATCGTTCTGGGCTGGGCCCTACTGGACGAGCGGCTGGAGCCGCGCGCCTATGCCGGACTGGCGCTGATCGCCCTGGGCCTCGCCGCGATCGACGGGCGGCCCTGGGCGTCGCTGCGCCGCGCGCTCGGGATCGACCGGGGGCCGGGACGGCGATCATTGTGAATTTAAGATGAATGATGTAGGCTTTCTATCGAGGGAAGGCAGGCGCCGCGGCTTGGCGGCATGACGGAGCGCGGCATGCCCCGGGGGCATGACGCCGCGCGGCAAGGGACGCGGACGGCGGCCATGAGCTTACGGAACGTCATTTTGGTCGGGGGGCTGAGCCTCGTCGGGATGGCGTTGCTGATGGGCGTGGCGGAGCGACGGCAGGACGGGCTGCTGCCCGGCTCCGCCAAG
>JBCCPD010000224.1:0-6411 GCA_039025075.1 Pseudomonadota bacterium
TACCCGCCTGCCCTCCAACCTGCTAAAAACATGAACAACGGTTTTGCGTGATCGAATCGCCGCGTTGCTGATTCAGCGAGTCTCGGCATATGGGGAATTCGATATGCATGCCATCGGCAGGCTGCTCGGCGCAGCCGCTCTTTCCGTCATCGCCACCGACGCTTTAGCCACCTCCTCCACCGACCTGACCTTCAACGGCTTCGCCGCCGGCAACCGCATCGTGAACGTGGACGCGCGCGTCTCCGGCACGACGGAGACCTTCCGCGCCTATGCAGGGACCTTCTCCGTCACCGGGACCAACCCGGTCGACACCTTCGTGGCCTGGTGCATCGACATCGCCACGACGCTGCACCAGGCGGGCACCTCCAAGACCTATATCAAGCAGGACGTGCTCGACGCCGATCAGAAGGCGGATCTGCAGAAGCTCTTCAACCACGCCTACGACGAGGCGGACGTGCTGAGCTCGCAGGTCAAGACCGCCGCCTTCCAGGTGGCGATCTGGGACGCGATCTACGAGGACGACTGGGACGCCGGCGCCGTCATCGCCGGCGCCAAGACCGATCCGTCGGTGCCCGACTACTTCCGCATCATCGATCAGAGCGCCCAGTCCTTCTCGGCGGTGCGGGATCAGGCCAACGCCTACCTCGCGCTGGCCCGCGACATGTCCAACCCGACGCCGGCCAATTTCCAGCTGCTGCAGTTCGACGGCCAGGGCGAGACCCAGAGCCTGGTGACCGTCGCCGCCATGCCCCTGCCCGGCGGCGTACTGCTGCTGGCCAGCGGCTTCGGCGCCGCGGCCCTGGTGCGCCGTCGCCGCAAGCGCGGCGCGGCGTCCGCCAAGGCCTGAGCCCCGCAGGCGCCCCCGCCCGAGGGGGCGCCGCCGCGACGGAGGTCGGGCTTGCGCCGGCCTCCCCCTGCCGCCAGTCTTCCTTCCGCAGGCGTTTTCGATTTCGTTCTTTTCAGCCTCGTGCGTCCGGCGATCCGCTCTTTCACGTCCGGCCCGGCGAGGCGCCGAAGCGCCCCCGCCCCCTTCCGCGCTCCCGTCTCCCCAGGGGGACGCCCCGCCCCGCCCCCGGGGCGAGCCCCTGCGCGAGGCGCCGCCGCCGAGACGACCGTCGGAGGCGCTTCCCCATGGCGCTTCGTCCGCCTGCCGCGGGCCCTGCACCGAGGGCCGCGTCGCCGGCGGCGGATGGCATCCGACGGTCCGCCTTCCCCGCGGAACGGTATCCGCGGGGAAGGCGTCAGCGGCTCAGTCTCTGAAGTCCAGATGAACATTCCCGGCGGGGAAAGGCTCCATCCCGTCGCGGTGCAGCCTCGCCTCGCAACGCAAAAAGCCCCGCCGAAGCGGAGCCTTTCAGCAAGGGGACGTCCCGAGGCTCAGGCGGACTTGCGCGAGCCCACCCGCCACAGGCCGAGCGCGCTGACCAGCATCAGACCGGCCATCGGCGCGGGCACCTCGGAGACGCGGAAGGTGGCGGAGCCAGGGTTCGGCGTCGCGCTGTCGAAAAGACCCAGACGGTAGCTGCCCGCCATCAGGTTCGATAACAGAACAACCGGCGAGGCCGCGTCCTTGGTCGCCAGGCCGACATTGCCGCCCGCAGCGTCCCCGTCGGCGATCAGGTTGCATCCGGCGCCGGCGAAGCCCACGGCATCGCTGCAGAACGCCGTCTCCGTGGTCAGCCGCGTATTGGGCGTCCCGATCCGGTCGAGCAGATAGCCCGTGACGTCAGAACCGCCGGAGGCGTCGTCCTCGAAATCCACAAGAAGCAGGTCGAAGGTGGAAGAAGTGGTGAACTCGATCCAGGCGGTCACAGGATTGTCGGAGAAGGCGATTCGGTAGTCCGTGGTGGAGGCAGGGTTGCCCGTGACGGTGACGGTCGCGGCTCCCTGAACGGCGTCCTCGCCGACGGGATTGACGTTCGCGCCGCCGATATCGCCGTTCGCTCCTCCGCCCGCGGCGATCGCGGTCGTGGTCACGGCCTGGGCCGGCGCCGCGGCGAGCGCGGCGGTCGAAGCGGTGCGGATCATGCTGAAGTACCCATCTGAATCACCGACGAAGAATTAAACCAAAATGAACGGCCTTCAAAGCGGTGTTTCGGCGCCGCAGCGAAAATGAATGTCCGCTGACCGTTCCCTGCGGGGAAAGGCCTTCCCCGCGCTACTCCAGCAGCGTCCTGTAAAAAGCCTGGACGGCGCGGCGGAGGCGGTCTTCGTCGAGCTGAGGGTCCACGGCCGGGCCGGTCAGCTTCACCCGCCCCTCCCGCAAGGTGCAGCGCAGGACGTCGGAGCGGCCGTCCATGCCTGGGATGCCCGCCAGCGACACCCGGACCTCCAGCGGACCCTCCTCGCTTGAGACGGACGCGGAGGCGCCGGCGCCCTGCCCGCCCGAGCTCGTCGGCGGCGCGCCTGGGCCGCTCGGCGCCGTCGACGGCGGCGATGAGGTCGGCTCTCCCCTGACGATGGCGAGCATGGCCGAAAGATCCTCGTTCGGGTCTCCGCCCCCCGCCGGCGACGGCGCCCCGTCCTCCGGGTCGAGCACCGCATCGGAGCGCTCGGCGAGGCGCAGGAAGGTTCGGAGGATCTCCAGCTCCTGCTCCGACCCTCGGTTCGGGACCATGGCGAGGCCTTGGCGCAGGGTCTCGGCCCCCTGCTCGCCGGTCTCCGACAGTACGCGGCGCAGCTCCAGCCCCAGGGCGCGCGGCAGCGCCTCGGGAAAGCGCAGCGCATCCCCCGCCGCGTCCAGCAGCTGCGCGAAAGCGCGGATATAGGACCGTTTCTGCGACGACGCCGAGCCGTACAGCGCCGCCACGGCGTCGCCCGTGGTCTCCGCCGAGGTCCGACGGTCCTGGGCGTAGCGCCGGGCGAGGTCCGCCATCTCGGCGAACGAAATGTCCTCGCGCACCAGGTTCTCGTCGACCATGCGGCGATAGGCGATCTCGAGGTCCCCGCCCTCGGGCTCCACCGCGGCGGGGATCTTCCCCCAGCGCGGGTCCCCCGTCTCCGCCTCCAGGGCCTCGTAGGCCATCAGCCGGCGCCAGCCCTGGATCAGTTCGTAGACGGCGCCGGAGCGCTCCACCCGGATGGGGTTGGAGAGGCCCACCTCCAGGATGGAGCGCTTGAGGTCCTCCACGTCCGGCGTCGGGTCATGCCGCCGGTCCCGCAGCAGCCGGTCCGTGCGCACCGAGGAGGTGGGGATCTCGTCGAGCGTCAGACCCTGCTCGCGCAGGCGCACCAGCTCGGCGGCCAGAGCGTCGTTCTCGGCCCTGACCCCGGCCTCGATCTCCGCCCGCTCGCGCAGGGAGCGGGCGGTGTCGCGCACGGCCGAGGCCATGGGGCCGCGGCCCGGCGGCGCCGGCTTGGCCCCGGATTTCGTCTCGGGCGCGCCCTGCCCTTGCGGCGCCGGCGCGGGGCCTGCTTCCTCCGGCGGCAGGTCGATGTCGAAGAGTTTCCGCCGGCTCATGCCGCGTCCTCCGGCGAGGTCTGGAGCGTTTCGGAATCTGAGGTTTTCTGAGGTGTCGACGCCCCCGAACCCTCCTGTCCTGGGAGGCCTTTCCCCGCGGGGAAACGCTCCGGCGTCGCCTCGATCGTCTCCCAGGCCTCGAGCATCACGCCGTGGAACTCGGCCCAGGCGCGGTCGAAACTGCGGCGGGCGCGCTTCCAGGTCTCTCGGGTCATGTCTCGGTAGTCCATCTCATAGACCGAGCAGAGGAACCGGCCGGACTGTTCGACGGCGCGGGTGTGCTCGACGGCATGCTCGCAGAGGCGGTCCCCAAAAACCTGGGCGAAGGCGCCGCGCATGGCCTCGTGCAGAGCGTTGCCGGGCTCGTAGCGCGTCAGCAGGACTTTTAATGCCGCGAACTGCTTGGGCAGGGGGACACGGCCCGTTTCAAAGCTGTCCTGGCCGGCGGCGAGGTCTTCGAGGGCCTCAGAGAGCTGGCCGATGAAGGAGGTGGTGGAATCGTACTCCCAGTAGCCCGGCCCCGTGGGGATGATCAGGGCGTCCGCGGCGAAGACGGCGTTCATGGACTGGTAGCCGATGGCCGGCGGGCAGTCGAAGAGGATCAGGTCGAAGGCCTCGTCGGTGAGGCCGTCCAGGTAGCGGGAGAGGGCGGCGAAGAAGGCCCAGTCAGGGTTGAGGTGGCGGTACTGGGCCGTCGCGAACTCCACGAAGGCGGCGTTGGCGCAGGACGGGATCATGTCGATCGCCGGCCAGGCGGTGGGACGGATGAAATCGGCGGGGTCGCGGGTCTCGAGCCCCATCTGAGCGATCGCCTCCGGGATTTTGCGTTCGGGGGGGCGGAGGCCCGAGGCAGCGGCGGCGGGGGCGGCGTTCATGCGCCTTGTCTCGCGGGCGAGGTCCCGAGCCATGATGCCCCAGACGGTGGCGTCCTCTTCGGTCTCGGTGAGCCCCATGGCGTGGGAGAGGGTGGCCTGCGGATCGCAGTCGACGAGCAGCACCCGGTAGCCTTCAAGCGCCGCCGCATGGGCGTAGTGCAGCGCCACGGTGGACTTGCCGGCGCCGCCCTTGAAGTTGGCGACGGCGGCCCGGACGGCGCGCTTGCCGGGGGGTCGGGCAGGGCGGAGGTCCCGGCCCTCGGGGCGGAGCTTGTTCCGGAACGCCTCGAGATCCTCGAACGAGAACCATCGATACGCGCCGAGTGACCCGCCTTCTACAGACGCACGGCCCTGAGGCAGCCCTCGATCCGCCTTCAGCGCCGCCCTCAACGTCTCCGGTTCGATCCTGAGAATGAACTCCGCCGCCTCCCATTCGGAGAACCGGCGCAGCACCTTCTCGTTCTCAGGCGAGTAGGTCTGCTTGCGGATCCACTCTTGGAGCCGCAGCGACCGAGCCTGCAGCCCGGCGAGATCGCGATGGTCATGCATGGGGGCGTCGAGCGAGCATGGCGGCCATGGAACGAAGCGGTCTCCTGCGCGCGGGCGGGACGGGCAGGGGCCATGCTAGGGCGGGAGCAGGGGCGGGGAAAGCGGGGAAGCGCGCGAGGTTCCCCGCGGGGAATGGTCAGGCGGCGTTCATGTTTTGCCCGCCGCGCCCCGGGAGGGGCGAAACGGGTCCTGCGCTCCGACCCTCACGCGCGCGCCTTCCCCGTCAGGAACGTTCATACTGCGTTGACATTTGTTCAGCTATCATTAACTTTCCCGCGTTCGCGTACCTAAAGGGAGGGTCTCTCGTGGCCCGCGTCATGTGTTCCTCCGCGCCGGCCGGCGTTCTGGCAGCGCTTCTCACCGCCGCCGCGGCTCTGCCCGCCACCGCGGTCACCATCACCACCGTCATCGGCGTCGCTGACGAATCCGGACTCGGTCCGGACGACGCCTTCGGCTGGGCCGCCGGCGCGCCAGCCGGCGGAGACGCCTTCGTCGACGGCGCGCATCTGGCCCCCGGAGGCTTCCCGGAGCTGATCAACACCGGCCAGGGCGAGGCCGACGTGCGCGTCGAGCAGATCAGCTCTCAAACCGTCGACTACACGTTCTTCTTCGGACCTGGCCCGGACACCGACCCGCATCCGATCTTGAGCAACGGCCGGGTGACGACCTTCGTGGAGTTCGTCGCCTCCAGTACGACCTCGCTCTGGCTCATGGACTACGACGCACATGACGACGCGGGCGAGCGTAGCCTCATGGTGTTCGAGCGTCACGGCGAGGGCGGCGTTGAGAGCCTGACGAACGACTTCGAGACCTGCTACAAGGCGGCGCCCAGGGCCTTCGGCGCGGACTGGTGCGACGTGATCTCCGCCGTGCCCGAGGGCGGGGTGGAGCTGTTTTCCGACCTTGCGGGCGGCGTCTACCGCTTGGGAATCTTCGATGGCAGCCTGCCGCAGCGCGGCTCGGCGACCTTCCGAGTGACGAGCGCGCCGGCGCCGATGGCGGGGCTTATGCTGCTCAGCGCGTTCGGGGTGTGGCGGGTGGCGTCCCGACAAGGTGACAGCTGGTAGGAAGGCGGATTGCGTCAGTCGCGGCACATCATGAACGAGTCGCGTTCCGCAAGCATCTCGTCGCGATGCGCCAGACTATCTGGAACAATGAAAAGAGCCTGCCGGGCATTCTTGCTCACAGGCTTCACGTAGTCTTCGATAAAGTGAAATGGCTGCCGAACGATATAGTCGTCAAATATAATCTTAGCTGGACACCCGCAAGAACCTACCGCTGGGAGCGGTGCTGGACGGATCTGAGGCGGTAGGCCTGCCTTTGGGTCCCGGATCGTGCGGATCCGAGGCCTCGTGAGGGGGTTTCGTGGATTTCGGACGGACTCACCCCATGACGCGCCGGCGTTCGTGGAAGATCAGACGGTCGAAGTTGTAGGCGAGGTTCGCCAGCGTGATCTTCGTCTCGGCGCGCGCCAGGCCGATGGTCCGGATGAAGAGCCCGAAGCGCATCTTCTGATGCGCGAAGACA
>JBCCPD010000225.1:0-6386 GCA_039025075.1 Pseudomonadota bacterium
AGGCCGCCCGCGTGAATTCGCCCGCATCCCTCTCCGCCTTCGATCGTCTTTCCGCGTTGGTTTCCAAAGACATGGAAGGCGTCAACGCCCTCATCGCCGGCCGCATGGCCTCCCGCCACGCCCCCCGCATCCCCGAGGTCACCCGCCACCTGGTGGAGGCCGGCGGCAAGCGTCTGCGCCCCATCCTCACCCTCGCCGCCGCCCGCCTCTGCGGCTACCAGGGCGACGCCCATGTCAAGCTGGCCGCCACCGTCGAGTTCATCCACACCGCCACCCTCCTCCACGACGACGTGGTGGACGAAAGCGCCCAGCGCCGCGGCCGCCCCACCGCCAACCTCCTGTGGGACAACAAATCTTCCGTCCTGACAGGCGATTACCTCTTCGCCCGCGCCTTTCAGCTCATGGTGGAAACGGACTCTTTACGGGTCCTGGGTATTCTGTCCAACGCCGCGGCGACCATCGCCGAAGGCGAGGTGATGCAGCTCGCCACCGCCAACGACCTGAGCACCGGCGAAGCCGCCTACCTCCAGATGATCCACGGCAAGACCGCCGCGCTCTTCGAAGCGGCGACCGAGGTCGGCGGCGTGATCGCCGCCCGCCCCGAGCCCGAGATCGAGGCTCTCGCCGCCTACGGCCGCGCCCTTGGCATGGCCTTCCAGATCGTCGACGATCTGCTGGACTACGGCGGCGCCTCCGCCCAGCTCGGCAAGAACACCGGAGACGATTTTCGGGAGGGCAAGGTCACCCTCCCCGTCCTCCTCGCCTATGCCGCGGCCGAGGGCGACGCCCTCGCCTTCTGGCGCCGCGTGATTGAAAAACGCGAACAAAATCAGGAAGATATGGCCCACGCCCTCGACCTGATGCGCGCCACTGGCGCGCTCGAAGAAACCGAACGCCGCGCCCGCGCCTACGCCGCCGAGGCCCGCGAGGCGCTCGCGATCTTCCCCGACTCCGAGGCCAAGGCCGCCCTCTCCGGCATCGCCGAATTCGTCGTCGCCCGCCTCAACTGACCGCGGCGACCGAGGCCCTCACCGGCCCCGCCGCCGCCCACCAGCCGCGCCCCCGCGCCGCCTCGGCCGCCGCCAAAGCCTCTGGTTCCTCGGCGAAAATCCCAAAACAAGTCGCCCCGCTCCCGCTCATCCGCGCCAGCAGGCAGCCGTCGGCGGCGGCTAGAAAACCCCGCGCCTCGCCGATCGCCGGGGCCAGCGCCAAGGCCGGCGCCTCCAAGAAATTCTCCTGCATCCTCAGCCACTTGGCGAGAGCTTCCACGGACGGAAACCCCTCCCCCGGCGCCGTCGCCGCCGCCCCGTCCCGCCGCTCCAACCGAAGGAAAACCTCGGCCGTGGCCACCGGAACCCCCGGATTGGCCAGAGCCATCCAGAACCCCGGCAAGGGCGGAGCGGGCCTCAAAACCTCCCCGGTCCCGCCCATCACGCGGGCCCGAGGCCCCCGCACGCAGACCGGCACATCGGCGCCCAGCACCTCGCCCATCCGTGCCAGAGCCTCGCTCGACAACCGCAGATCCCACAGCGAATTCAACGCTTTCAGCGTCGCCGCGGCGTCGGCGGACCCCCCGCCGATCCCGCTCGCCACCGGCAGGTGCTTTTCGAGCCGGATCGCCGCCCCCGGCCGCCGCCCCCGCGCCGTCACCGGGGCCCTCGCCTGCAACAGCTCCGCCGCCCGCAGCACCAGGTTGTCGCCCCCCGCCCCGATCTGATCCGAAAACGGCCCCCCGACGCTCAGCGACAAAGCGTGGGCCGACTCGACCTCGATCCGGTCGCCCAGCTCGGGAAAAACCGCAAGGCTGTCAAGCAGATGGCGACCGTCCTCCCGCCGCCCCAGCACATGCAGCCACAGATTGACCTTGGCCCGCGCCAGCACCGAGACCGACGCGGCGCCGGCCGGATCAGCCGTCATTCACGGCGGCGTCCGCCCCGGTCTCCGCCTCGACAGCCGCGGCGGCCTCCTCCTCGGCCAGCACGGCCTCCAGCCCGACGGAGAGCTTGCGGCGGATCCGCTCCGCCTCCTCGTCCTCGGGGTCGAAGCTCAGCGCCCGGCGCCACTGGAACCGCGCCTCCAGCCGCCGCCCGACCTTCCAGAACGCGTCGCCCAGATGGTCGTTGATGATCGGATCGGTGGGCTTCAGCTCCACCGCCCGCTCCAGATGCGGCACGGCTTCTCCAAACTTTCCAATGCGATAGAGCACCCAGCCCAAGCTGTCGGTGATGTAGCCGTCCTCCGGGCGCTGCTCCACCGCCTTCTCGATCATGCGCTGCGCTTCCTCGAAGTTGCGCCGCTGCTCGACCCAGGAATAGCCCAGATAATTCAGCACATGCGGCTGATCCGGCTCCAGCTCCAGCGCCCTGAAGAAGTCGGCCTCGGCCTGGTCCCACTGGTCGGCCCGCTCGTGGGAGATGCCACGCTCGTAGAACACCCCCCAGTGGCGCTGCTCCACCGGATCGATCAGGTCGATGGCCGCGTCGTAGATCTCGATGCTCTCCCGCCACCGCTCGGCCCGGCGCAGCGTTCCCGCCAAGGACAGCTGCGCGGCGAGATTGTCCGGCTCCGCCTCGGCCACGTTGCGCAGCGCGGCGATGGCCTCGTCGCTGCGATCCAGGTCCTGCAGAGCGTCCGCGCGCCCGATCTCGGCGGTCGTGAACAAGGGGGAACGGCGCGGCACCGCCGCGAACGCGCGGGCCGCCGCTTCGGGACTGTCCTGCGCCAGCAGCACGTTGCCGATCAGAAGGCGCGCGTCGTGCAGCTCCGGCCGCAACGCCGTCGCCACCCTCGCGTAAAGCAAGGAAACCAAGGCGTTCTGCTGGCTCAACGCGCCGCCGATCGACAGGAACGTCTCCGCCGCGCCGGCCATCGCGCTGCGCACAAGCGGCGGCGCGGTCTCCCCGGCCGCCATGCGCTCCAACGCCGCCTCCATCAAGGGCGCGCGACGGCCTCCGGCCAGGGCCGCCTCATAGATCGCCCGCGCTTCGTCCGCCCGGCCCAGACGCTCCAAAGCGCCGGCCAGCGCCAGCGCCGGGCGCCCGTCGCTGGACCCGCCGGCGTCGATCGCCGCCTGCAGCGCCTCCGTCGCCGCGGCGTCGTCGCCCATGGCGGACCGCGCCAAGCCCTGGTGATAGCGCGCGAAAACCCGGCCCACGGGGTCCGCGGCCAAGGCCTCGAACGCCGCCTCCATCGCCTCCGCGTCGCTGCGGCCCACATGGGCCCAGCCGCGGATCAGGTCCGCCACCAGCCGGTTGACGCTGTCCTGAGAGTCAGCGTCCAGCCGCGCCAGCGCCGCGTCATGGGCGCCCTGGCGCATGTCCTCGGCCAACAGAGCCAAGGCCGACAAGCGGTGCGATGGGTCGGCCTGAGCCAACGGCTCCGCCACCGCGGCGGCGGAACGCAGGTCGCCGGTCAGCAGGGCGAAGGTCAGCGCCCGATCCCGCAGGCCGGCATTGGCCGGATCCCGGGTCAGCGCCTCGGCATAGCGCCGGGCCGCCTCGGCATGATCGTTGCGCGCCGCGGCCGCTTTCGCCGCGAGATAGGCGCCCGACAGCGACCGCGCGTCGAGCGCCGAGGCGGGCAGCATCAGGACTGCGGCGAGGCCGGCCGCCAGAGCTTTTCTCATCAAGGGAACGACCTTGTTCAGGAAAGACGTGTTCGCTGGAGCGAACGATAGCCGGGGTTGAACGGAAGGCCAATGCCGAGACGACGCGGAGGCCGCGCGCTCCTCGCCACGTCATCGCCTCGGTTTGAACACGGGCTGACCTTGCTGTACAGCCACTCTCATGCCGATCCGAAGCGGCAGGGCGGCGACCGCCGATCCGACCGCGACGCAGGGCGGAACCGCCGCGATGGGCGCGGCGTCGGTCGAAATCGCCGCCGAGACCGCGGCGCACGGCGTTGGAACAGGGCGGACGGCAGTGGCGCGGGCCTTCACGACGATCAGAGCATGGGCGTTGGCCGCCGTCGCCGCCGGGCCGGCCGACGCGGCGGCGGAGGACGCCCCGATCGCCCGCCTCTCGACGGGCCACGAGATCGTGATGCAGCCGGCCCGCTCCCTCGACTGCCGGGCGCTGGCCGCCAAGCTGGCCGAGATCGACGCCACGGGCTATCGCGGCGCCCGGCCCGAACCTAGAAACCCCGCGGACATGCCGCTCCTGCTCTATGAGAATCGGGTCTCCAACCAGTACTACAGCCGCTGCATGCGGATGCAGGAGCGCGCCCCCGACGGCGACCATCTGTTCCGCGGCGGCTTTCGGGCCGGCGGGCCGCGCCCGGCCACCGCATCCTCCCCCGCCTCCTCCACGGACCGACGCGACGAGCCATGACCCTGTCCGACCTGCGTCCGGCGCGCCTGCTCAGCGGCGCGCTGCTGATCCCGGCCGTCGGCGGCTTCGCCTTCGACCGCGCGCTCAAATGGTGGATCGTCGAGGCGATGGACCTCAAGACCCGCCTGGTGATCGAGGTCGCGCCCCCGTACCTGCGCCTGGTGATGGCCTGGAACGAGGGGGCCAATTTCGGCATCGGGTCGTTCGTCTCGCGCGACGTGTGGATCGCGGTCGCGCTGCTCATCAGCGCCGGGCTGCTGGCCTGGTCCACCACCATGCGCGACGCCCTGCGCGTGGTCTGCATCGGCCTGATCGTGGGCGGCGCCCTCGGCAACGCCTGGGACCGGGCGGTCTACGGCGCCGTGGCCGATTTCCTGAACATGAGCTGCTGCGGCCTGCGCAATCCGTTCGCGTTCAACCCCGCGGACATCTTCATCTTCGCCGGCGCGCTCGGCTTGATCCTGTTCGACGGGCGTGAGAAGACCGCAGCATGACGTTGCCGACCTCTCTCCGCCGCCCCGCCTCGCGCGGCCTTCGCCTTGCCGCTCTGACGGCCGCGGCGCTGGCCTGCGCGGCCTGCGGCGGGCGCGAGGCGGTGGGCCGCGCCTTCGGCCTGACCTACGAATCGCCCAACCCTTTCAACGTCTCGCCCCGCGCCCCGCTGCGCCTGCCCGGCGATCTGTCCGCCCTGCCGCCGCCCGAGCCCGGCGCGCCCAGCCCGTTGGAGCCGCAGCCCACGCGCAGCGCCCGGGCCGCTTTGGCCAATGCGGGCGCCCCGTCGCCGGCCCAGGCGGCGCCCACGCCCAGCGAGCTGGCTCTGCTGGATGCGGCCGGCGTCCAGACCGCCGATCCCGGCATCCGCGCCGCCCTGGCGGAGGAACAGCCCGAACGGCGGAACGACTACGCTCTTCCCAGCCTTTTCGGCCTGGAGATCCCCGACGGGTCCGAGGAAGAACTGCTGGAGCCGCGCCAGGAAGCCGACCGCATCCGGGCCGCCGGCGGCGTCGCGCCCAATCCGACTCCAGCCCCGCCGGAGCCGCAGAGCAACCAAATCACGCTCTTTTAAAGAGGGTCGGGCGCCCGACGTTCTCCTCTCGGGGCCCCATCTCTCGGGGCCCCATCGATCCCGCGCCCGCCGCCCGCGCCGACGCCGCCGAGCCAGCGGCCAGGCATCGCGCTCGTGAACGTCCGCGGGGTTGCGGCCGGGCATGCGCCGCCTACCTGCAGGTCCCGACGCCGCGCATACTTCAACTCTCGGAACCTCGCATGATCCTGCGTCCCGGCGCGGCCCAGCGCCGCCTCTCCCTCGCTCTCGCTCTGATCGCCGGCCTCGCCGCGCTGGCGCTCCACGTCCCCGGGGCCCTCGCCGCGCCCAAGGTGGACTCCTTCGCCCTGCCCAACGGCCTGATGGGCGTGGTGATCGAGGACCGCCGCGCGCCCGTGGTCACCCATATGGTCTGGTACCGCGTCGGCGCCGCGGACGAGCCGCCGGGCAAGACCGGCCTGGCCCACTTCCTCGAACACCTGATGTTCAAGGGCACCGACGAGATCCCGGACGCCGAATTCTCCAAGATCATCGCGGCCAACGGCGGCCAGGACAACGCTTTCACCGCCCAGGACTACACCGGCTATTTCCAGCGCATCGCCGCCGACCGACTGGGCTTGGTGATGAAGATGGAGGCCGACCGCATGCGCGACCTCCGTCTCAACGAGGATCAGGTGCGCACCGAACGCGACGTGATCCTCGAGGAGCGCGCCCAGCGCATCGACGTGAACCCCGGCGCGCTGATGTCGGAACAGCGCAGCGCCGCGATGTTCCTCAACCACCCCTACGGCCTGCCGCTCGCCGGCTGGCGGCACGAGATGGAAGCGCTGACCATGCAGGATGCGCTCGATTTCTACCGGACCTATTACGCGCCCAACAACGCCTTCCTCATCGTCGCCGGCGACGTGAGCGTCGAGGAGGTCCGCGCCCTGGCCGAGGTCCACTACGGCCCCCTCGCCGCCTCCGAAAACCTGCCGGCGCGCGTGCGCCCCATGGAGCCGCCCCAGCGCGCC
>JBCCPD010000226.1:0-6368 GCA_039025075.1 Pseudomonadota bacterium
CCAGGCGAAGTAGAGCACGCGCATCACGCCTCCCTCCGCGGGGCCAGGGCCATGCGGAAATACTGATAGCCGGTCACGAGGGTCAGCGCCGCCGCGGCCCAAAGCAGCGCGAACCCCGCCCAAGGCAGGATCTGCGAGGCGATGTCGGCGAAGACGAGGCCCAGCTCGTCAGGCGCCTCTCCCCCGCGGATGCGCATGTAGTCCGGGGGCCCCAGCGTGAACATCAGCGCCTGCACTCGCGCATCCGCCCAGGACCAGCCGAAGAGCAGGCACAGCGCGACCATCTGCACGCCCGTCTTCCATTTGGCGAGACGAGAGACGGGCACGTCTTCGCGCCCCGCCAGGAACTCCCGCAGGCCCGAGACCGCGACCTCGCGGAACAGGATCGCGACCGCCGGGATCAACGATATGAAGCTGGGCCCCGTGTGCATGACCACGATGACCAGCGCGATGACCACCATCGCCTTGTCCGCGATCGGGTCCATCATGCGGCCGAAGTCGCTTTCCGCCTGCCAGGCGCGGGCCAGCTTGCCATCCAGCCAGTCGGTGATCGAGGCGCTGGTGAACAGCGCCAGCGCGAGCGCGTCCGCGACGGGCCGGTCGAAGGCGAGATAAGCGAGCGCGAGCCCCGGAGCCGCGGCCAAGCGGTAGAGCGTCAGCAGATTGGGCAGGGCGCGAAGCATGCGGCGGTCCTATGGCGGAGAGCCCTTGTGTCGCGGATGAAACGCGCGGAGGCAAGCCGACGCGATTGGACGATCTGGGATATGACCACGCAGCGACGTCGAGGCATGCCCCGCTGGCGCGGCCTCGTCTCCGCAGAGCGACAAGGGCGCCTCGACCGCGAAGGGTGAACCGCTTCAGGCCGTCAGCGCCTTCTCGACCCAATCCAGCCGGTCTTGACCGAAAAAAAGCGTCTCGCCCACGAAGAGGGAGGGCGCTCCGAAAACGCCCCGGGCGACCGCGTCGTCGGTGTTGGCCTTCAGCGCCGTCTTGTTCGCTGGGTTTTGGGCGAGAGCCATCAGCTCATCCGGCGCGATGACCTGAGATGTAGCGGCGGCGATCTCCTCCGGCCGAGCCATGTCTCGACCGTCGAGCCAGACGCCCCGGAAGCAAGCGTCGCAATAGGCGTCGAAGCGAGGGTCGGACAAAAGCCCCACCGCCCCTCGCAGGATGGCGAGCGTGTTGACCGGGAAGTGCTCGTTCCGCCCCAGGGGGATATCGAAGGTCCGCGCCCACATCTCCAGATCGGCGCGCATCCAACGGCCCTTGGCGGCCACCGTGCCCGGCGGTCGATTGCCGGTCGCCTGCATGATCCCGCCCAGGAACACCGGAACCGGGCGCATCCTCGCGCCCGTGCGCGCGACGACGCCTTTGGCGCGGAACCACGCGAGATAGGCGGTGGGGCTCACGAAATCGAACAGCAGCTCGAACGTCTTGGGCGCGTCATCGGTCATCGGGGCGGGTCCTCACCAGCTCTCGTTCCAGGGGCGCAGGTCGATCTCGTGCGTCCAGGCGTTTCGCGGCTGACGATGCACCTGCCAGTAGGTCTCGGCGATGGCCTCGGGGTCCACCAGACCGTCGCTTCGCTTTCCGCGCGCGTAGCGATCCGGGAACATGTCGCGGATGAAGGCGGTGTCGATCGCGGCATCGACCACCAGATGGGCGACATGCACGCCAAGCGGCCCCGCCTCCCGCGCCAAGCCCTGCGCCATGCCGCGAAGGGCGAACTTGGCGGAGGCGAAGGCCGCCCCGTTCGCGAACCCTTTGACCGAGGCCGAGGCGCCGGTGATGAGGATGGTGCCGCGGCCCCGCGGCGTCATCCGGCGAAGCGCCTCCCGCGCGGTCAGGAAGCCGGCGAAGCAGGCGAGCTCCCAGATCTTGACGAACTTGCGGACTTCGATCTCGGCGAAGGGGAAGCGGACGTTGGCGCCGATGTTGAAGACGGCGACCTCCACCGGCCCGACCTCCGCTTCGACCCGGTCGAAGAGGGCGACGACCTCCTCCTCCTTGCGCGCGTCGACGCCCAGCGGGACGCAGGCGCCGCCCTCGGCGGCGATGGTCTCCGCCAGCGGGGCGAGGCTTTCCGCGCGCCTTCGCACGGGGACCGCCACGAAGCCTTCCTGCGCGAAGCGGCGCGCGACCGCCCCGCCGGTGGCGTCGCCGGCGCCGACGACGATGCACGCGGGCCTGGGACCTTCGGCCATGCCGGGCCTCCACCCTCCATTCTTTTTTGGAACGATGGTCGGAGCGCGGCGTCGCGTCAAGCCGCGGGGCGTAGGAGAGGGCGGCGAGAACCCGCCCGCGACCTCGTCTAGAACCGCCTTGCATGACGGGCCCAAAGGACCCGCCGCCGCGGGATCACTTGCCGGCCAGCCGTCGCTCCCGCGCCGCCAACAGCTTCAGCCGCAGAGCGTTTAGCTGGATGAAGCCCTGCGCATCCGCCTGATCGTAGGCGCCGGCGTCCTCCTCGAAGGTCACATGGGCTTCCGAGTAGAGCGAGGCGTCGGACCAGCGCCCCACCACCTCGGCCGAGCCCTTGTAGAGCTTCAGGCGCACCGTCCCCTCCACATGCCGCTGGCTTTCGTCGATCGCCGCCTGCAGCATCCGCCGCTCGGGCGAGAACCAGTAGCCGTTGTAGATCAGCTCCGCGTAGCGGGGCATCAGCTCGTCCTTCAGGTGCGCCGCGCCGCGGTCGAGCGTGATCTGCTCGATCCCCCGATGCGCCGCCAGGAGGACCGTGCCGCCAGGCGTCTCGTAGATGCCGCGGGACTTCATGCCCACGTAGCGCCCCTCGACCAAGTCGAGCCGGCCGATGCCGTGCCGCCCGCCCAGCTCGTTCAACGCCGTCAGCATGGCGGCGGGCGACAGGGCGTCGCCGTTCAGGCGGACCGCGTCGCCTTGCGAGAATCCGACCTCGATGAATTCCGGCGCATCGGGCGCGTCCTCCGGCGCCACGGTGCGCTGATAGACATAGTCCGGCGCCGCGACGGCGGGATCCTCCAGCACCTTTCCTTCGCTCGAGGTATGCAGAAGGTTCGCGTCCACGCTGAACGGAGCCTCGCCGCGCTTGTCCTTCGGCACCGGGACCTGATGCGCCTCCGCCCATTCGATCAGCTTGGTCCGGGAGGTCAGGTCCCACATGCGCCAGGGCGCGATCACCTTGATGTCGGGGTTCAGCGCGTAGGCCGCCAGCTCGAACCGCACCTGATCGTTGCCCTTGCCCGTGGCGCCATGCGCCACCGCGTCGGCGCCGGTCTGAGCCGCGATATCCACCAGCCGCTTGGAGATGAGCGGCCGCGCGATGGACGTGCCAAGCAGATAGAGGCCCTCATAGACCGCATTGGCGCGGAACATCGGAAAGACGAAGTCGCGCACGAACTCCTCGCGCAGGTCCTCGATGAAGATGTCTTCGTCCTTCAGGCCCAGCAGCTTGGCTTTTTCGCGCGCCGGCGCCAGCTCCTCGCCCTGTCCCAGGTCGGCGGTGAACGCGACCACCTCGCAGCCCAGCTCCGTCTGCAGCCACTTGAGGATGATCGACGTGTCGAGGCCGCCCGAATAGGCGAGCACGACTTTCCTCGGGGCGGTTTTTGCGGCCATCGCAGGTCTCCCAGGCGGTTGCGACGAAACGGGCGAGGCGCGTCTAGCCCGCGGCTTGCGCAGGCGCAAGCGACGGCGATCGAGCGGCGGGCGGCCGCTCGCGACGGCGGCGAGGCATGGTGCGGCCTGCGATCGGACCGCCGCTCCGAAAACGTCGCGGGGTCCTGGCGAAGATCGGGGGTTCGGATGGTCGAGATCGGTGGCAAGATGCACGCAGAACGGGCGCGATACGCCCGCGACGGAGCGTGGAGGCGCCCCATGCAACGCTACACCATCTTCGGACTGACCCTCGTCTTCTCTCTGCTGGGCCTCGTCCTTTCAGCCGCGATCTCCGGCTGGTTCCTGATCCCGTCGGCGATCTTCGCCGCGCTCGCCGCGCTGGGCGTGTACGACGTTGTTCAGGATCGACACGCGATCCTGCGCAACTACCCCGTCATCGGGCATATGCGCTGGCTGTTCGAGGGCATCCGCCCGGAGATCCGCCAATACCTCATCGAATCCGACGAGGACGAAGAGCCCTTCAGCCGCGAGGCCCGCTCCCTCGTCTATCAGCGCGCCAAAGGGCAGGAGGACAAGCGCCCCTTCGGCACCAAGGAGCGGGTCTACGACGCCGGCTACGCCTGGCTGACCCACTCCGTCGCCGCCAAGCATATCGAGGACAGCGACTTCCGCGTCCGCGTCGGCGGGCCGGACTGCAAACGGCCTTACGACGCGTCGGTCTACAACATCTCCGCCATGAGCTTCGGCGCCCTTTCGGCCAACGCCATCTCCGCCCTGAACCGAGGCGCGAAGATGGGCGGCTTCGCCCACGACACGGGCGAAGGCGGCATCTCCCGCTATCACCGGCAGGGCGGCGGCGACATCATCTATCAGGTCGGCACGGGCTATTTCGGCTGCCGCACGCCGGACGGGAGGTTCGATCCGGACAAGTTCGCAGCGCAGGCGGCTCACGCGCAGATCAAGATGATCGAGCTCAAGCTGTCCCAAGGCGCCAAGCCGGGCCACGGCGGCATGCTGCCCGCCGCCAAGATCTCCCCCGAGATCGCCGAGGCGCGCGGCGTGCCCATGGACGAGGACTGCATCTCCCCCGCCGGCCACTCCGCCTTCTCCACCCCGGTGGAGATGATGGAGTTCATCGGCGAGCTCAGAGCGCTCTCGAGCGGCAAGCCCGTGGGCTTCAAGCTGTGCATTGGTCACCGGCGGGAGTTCATGTGCATGGTCAAGGCCATGATCACCACCGGGATCGCGCCGGACTTCATCGTCATCGACGGGGCCGAGGGCGGCACGGGGGCGGCCCCGCTGGAGTTCTCGAACCATATCGGCATGCCGCTGACCGACGGTCTGATGTTCGTGCACAACACGCTGCGCGGGGCCGGCGTCCGAGACCGTATCCGCCTGGGGGCGTCGGCCAAGATCGTCTCCGCCTTCGATCTGGCCCGGATTTTCGCGCTGGGCGCGGATTGGGCGAACTCAGCGCGCGGCTTCATGTTCGCCGTCGGCTGCATCCAAGCGCAGGCCTGTCACACGAACGCCTGCCCAACGGGCGTCGCGACGCAGGACAAGCTGCGCCAGCGGGCGATCAACGTGCCCGACAAGGCGCAACGCGTGGCTCGGTTCCACGGCAACACCCTGCGCGCGCTGGCGGATCTGGTCGGCGCCGCGGGGCTCGACCACCCCGCTGCGCTGCGTCCGCACCACTTCAATCTCCGCACCCGCAGCGGCGGCGTGGTGACCGGCGACGAGGCCTTCAAGGAGATCGCCATCGGCTCCCTGCTCGACGGCTCTTGCGACGATCCGGCCTATGCCGAACGTTGGGAGCGCGCCGATTGCGTCAGCTTCGACGCGGCGCAAGGAGACGCGGTCGCCGCGACCACCGGGTCCGAGGCCGCGGCGGGCTAGGTCTTTCGCGACGGCGAGCCCGGCGCGACGCATGCGCCGGGCGGCTACCTGCCGCGGCCGTCGAGCCTGAGACATCGGCGACCAAGGCCCGTCAGCCCGTCAGAATGCCGGCGACCTCGGCGCGCCGTCCGCCTTGCCCGGCGCGTCCGGCTGCGCGCTCGCCCTCCGCGCCCTGCAGCGCCCTCCACACCGCGGCGGGGGTCGCCGGCATGTCGATATGGACGAGCCCCGTATCAGGCCGCAACGCATCGACCAGAGCGCCGATGAAAGCCGGCGGCGCCCCGATCGCCCCCGCCTCCCCCGCGCCTTTCAGGCCCAGCGGGTTCGTGGCGCAGGGCATGTTGCGCGTTTCGAACTCGATGCGCGGCATGTCGTCCACCCGCGGCAGGGCGTAGTCCATGAAGCTGCCCGACAGCAGCTGGCCGCCTTCGCCCTCGTAGACCGTGCGCTCCGTCCAGGCTTGACCGAGGCCCTGCACCACGCCGCCATGCACCTGGCCTTCCAGCAGCATGGGGTTCATCGCCACGCCGAAATCGTCGATCACCACATAGCGCAGGATCTTCACCGCGCCGGTCTGCGGGTCGGCTTCCAACTCGCAGACATGGCAGCCGTTGGGGAAGGTCGGCTTGTCGTTGACGTGGTCGTGATCCGCGTCGAGGGCGGGCTCCATGCCCTCGGGCAGCTTGGCGGGGTCCCGCGCCGCGCGCGCCAGATCCCACAGCCCTATCGCGCGGTCCGTGCCGGCGACCGCGACGCGCGGTCCCTCGCCGTCCGTCAGGAACTCGACGTCGGCGCGCGCCGCCTCCAGCAGATGCGCGCCCAGGTCGAGCGCCTTTTCCTTGACCTTGTCCGACGCCGAAGCGACCGAGGCC
>JBCCPD010000227.1:0-6345 GCA_039025075.1 Pseudomonadota bacterium
CGCGTCGCCGCCGTCGCCGCCGTCGCCGCCGCGGCCGCCCGCGCCGCCGTCCCCGCCGTCGCCGCCGTCGCCGCCGTCGCGCACGTCCGTGCCGATGGGGGAGAACGGCAGGCGGTCGTCGTTTTCGAGGAGGATGAAGCGTTGGCCGGACAGCACGACCTCCCCGTCCACGCGGGTGTAGGAGTCGCCGTCGAAGCCATCGCCGCCGTTCCCGCCGTCGAAGCCCGCGGCGCCGTCGCCGCCGTCCGAGCCTTGCGCGCCGCGGGCCGCGAGGTCGCCGAAGCCGACGCGCTGCAGAGTGAGGGTTCCGTAGTTGAGGATGGCGCCGGCGTCCTCGACCCCGTCGGCCCCGTCGAAGGGGTCGAGCGAGCCGCCGGAGCGGCCGTCGTTCCCGTCGTTCCCGCCGTTGGCCTCGAGCTCGGCCTGGCTGAGGGTCAGCTGCGCGCCGAAGGCGGTTCCGGCCGGCGCGGGGGTCAGGGGGTCGGCGCCGTCGGGGCCGGCGAAGATGCGGGCGGCGGAGCCGCCGGTGAAGTCGACGCCGATGATCTGGGCGGAGACGCCGGCCTCCACCACCAGGATCGGGGCGTTGGTGACGGCGCGCAGCACGATCTCCGCCAGGCCGTCGTCGTCGACGTCGCCGTCGAGGATGAGGTCGTCGGAGATCGTCAGCGTGACGCTGCCCGGGCCGTCGGGGGCGAGGATGAGCTCGACGGCCTCGCCCTTGTTCAGCTGATCGGAGAAGAGGATGCGGTCCTGCCCCGGGGCGGCGTTGGCGGCGGCGACGGCCTCGCGCAGGGTGAGGACGTCGTCGGTCTCGTCGACGGTGTTGGCGAGGCTGGTGACGATGAAGTCGGCCATGGCGCGGTTCCCCCTGGTCGGCGCGGCCCGTCCCCCTCGGACGGCCCCCGGCGGGATGCGCCGGATGCGGCGCAAAGCCTTGCCGTCATCGGACGGTAGACGGGGGGGCGCCGGGGCGCAACGCGCAAGGAGAGCGTCAGGGCAGGACCTTCGCCTCCCTCAGGCCCGTCAGGAGGCGGGCGAACATCTCGGCGTCGTCGACCTCCTCTCGGAAGCCGTGGGCGCGGGCCTTGCGCATGGAGCTGACGCAGTCCCAGTCGGTGGCCCAGACATAGTCCATGAAGGGCCAGGCGGCGGCCTCGGCGTAGGGGGTGGGGCGCAGGCCGTGTTCTTGCACGATGGCGTCCCAGAGGGGGGCCTTGTCGGCCATGAACTGGGTCAGGGGCAGGGGCTTGGGGGGGCCGGCCGGCATGTCCATGGCCTCGGCCAGGACGGGCCAGAGGCGGCGCCAGCGGAACGGCTCTCCGTTGACGATGTTGAAGGCCTCGTCGGCGCAGGCGGGGTCGGTGGCCATCCAGACGGCGGCGCGGGCGAGGTGGGCGGCGTCGCAGACCTGGTAGAGGGCATTCCAGGCGCCGGCGGAGCCTGGGAAGCGGAGCGGCAGGTCGAGGGCCTTGGAGATCGCCGCGTAGACGCCGATGCCCATCACGAGGTTCATGGGCGTGCCGAGGGCGAAACCGCAGACGGCGTGGGGGCGGGCGGCGGACCAGGTCCAGCGGTTTTGGGACGCGCCCGCGCGCAAATAGTCCTCTTGGTCGTAGTAGAAGTTGGGCGGCATGTGGCGGGGGTCGTCTTCGCGGGCCGGCGTCTCGAACGGACCGATATGGGAGCCGTAGACCTTCGTGCCCTGCATGAGGTTGACGTGCAGGGGGTTTTCCGTCGCGGCGGAGAGCGCCTCGGCCGCGTGGGTCAGGAGGGCGAGGTTGGGGGCGACCTGGTCGGCGTAGGCGCCTCGGCCGTCGAAGGCGCAGTGGAAAAGGTGGGTGGCGTCGGTCAGGTCGGCGAGCCCGTCGCGGGCGCGGCCGGGGTCCGAGAGGTCCACGGCGCGGTGCTCGCCCGGCCCGGGCGCCTCGGGCGGGCGGCGGGAGAGGCCGACGACGCGCCAGCCGCGGGAGACGAGCTCCGCCGCGATGGCGCGGCCGGTGACGCCTGAGACGCCGGTGACGATAGCGGTGGACGGGGCGGCGGTGGACGGGGCGGTCGTGGATGGGGCGGCCGTGGATGGGGCGGCGGTCGGGGTCGCCGAGGGTTCGGCGGCGGGGGCGGTCGAGGTCATGGGCGTCTCCGAATGCGCCGCGGCGGGGTCAGACGCCGAAGACCACGGCATGCATGGCGCGGCCCGGGAAGAAGGTGAAGGCGCCGGCGACGATCAGCGCGAACCAGAAGAGCGAGGCCATGGTGAGGCGATGCGCCCTGATGTCCCCGCGCCGGGCGGCGCGCAGGGCGTAGAGCAGCGAGGCGAGCGTGTAGAGCGACAGCCCGTGGATCGGGCTGAAGGGCCCGATGAGCCGCAATTGGAAGATCGCGAAGCTGCTGAGCGCCACGAGCGCCATGAGCGCGACCCAGACCCGGCCCCAGAGCCTGTGGCCGCGAGTGCCTTTGGGCCCGTAGAGCTGGGCCGCGCCGAGGCCGAGCGCCGCGAGGGCCGCTGCGGCATGGGCCGCGACCACCGGCCCTTCGGCGAGGAGGGGGCCGAGGCCGGGACCTTCGGGCGCGAGGAGGCTCATCGCGAGGGTGTCGCCTCGGCGTCCGCGCCTTGCGGGGCCTGCGGCGCGTCTTGGGCGCGCCGCTGCTTGCGCTCGGCGGCGCGCTCGGCCTTGCGGTCGGCTTGGCGGTCGGCTTGGCGCTGGGCCTTGCGCTCCGCCTGGCGGCGGGCGCGGCGTTCGACGGCGGTTTCCTTGCCGGCGGTTTCCTCGGCGGCGGAGTCCTTTGCTGGGGCGGCGGCGGGCGCGGCGGCGTCGGGCGCCGTCGGCGCGAGGCCGGGCGCGAGCCGGCGGAGCGCGCCGCCAGCGGCGTCTTCCAACGCCTTGGCCGGATCGTCGACCGAGAGGCCGCGGACCGCGTCGCCGAGGCCTTCGCTCAGGCCGTCGGCCACGCTTTCGGGCGTGAGGCCGGCCGCGGCGGCGGCGGCGAGGTCGAGGGAGACGGCCGGCGCGCTCCACGGGCCTTCGACGGTCAGGGGCAGCAGCAGGCCGCGCCGGTCGCGTCGGTCGCCTTGGCCTTTGAGGCTGGCCACGGCCCGCGGCGCGAGGTCGTAATCGAGCCGGCGGCCGCCGAGGTCGACGACGCCCGCGCCGGAGATGCGCAGGAGGGGGCCGAGAAAGCGCAGGTCGTCGTTGCGGAAGCGGCCTTCGCGGCCGGAGAAGCTGGCGCTGATGCTGGCGAAGTCGGTTTTGCGCGCCTCGCCCGCGGCGGCGTCCAGGAAGGCGGCGGCGGCGTTGCGGGCCATGGCGGCGAGGTTGACGCCGAGGATCGCGCCGTCGGTCAGCTGGACCGAGGCGTCGCCGGCGAGGTTCTGCATGATCTCGTGCAGGTTGGCGCCGGCCCCGCCGAGGTCGAGCTGGAAGGCGACGATACCCTCGATCCGGTCGGTTCCGGCGAGGGCGGCGAGCAGGGGCCGCAGGCGCAGAGCCTCGCCCGTCAGGCGGGCGGAGAGGGCCGGGCGGGGGGCTGCGCCGTCGGCGGTCAGACGGCCTTTGAGGACGCCGCCGAAGGCTTCCGCGCGGCGCAGGCGCAGGGCGAGCGCGCCGTTCTCCAGGGTCGCGCGGGCGTCCACCGCGCCCAGCGCCAGGTCCGGCAGGGTCACGGACGGGGCCGAGACGAGGAGGCGGGCGTCGGCGGCCTGCAGGCCCGTCAGGTGGAGGGGCGCCTGGCTCCACCCGTCCGGCTGGGGGCGGGCGGGGGCTTCGGCGCCGGCGTCGGCGGACCGGCGCGCGGCCAGGTAGGGGCGCAGGTCGAGGGGGCCGGTCTGGAGCCGGCCTTCGATCCTCGGGCGGGCGGAGAGGTCGAGGTCGAGCGGGCCCGTCGCCTCCATCCCGTCGAGGCGGTAGGTCGCCTCGCGCAGGGACAGGCTGCGGCCCGTGGCGGAGAGCGCGGCGTCGAGGGAGGCGGTGCGCAGGGCGCGGGGGCGCAGGCCCTTCGGCGGCCGCGCGCCGAGCAGGCGCAGGAGCGCGCGCAGGTCCGTCGCCTCGGCGCTCAGTCGTCCCGAGGCGGAGGGGCGGTCGCCCGGCGGCGCGGCGAGGCGGCCGTCGAAGGCGGCGGCGGCGAGGCCGGCGGCGCGGCCCTGGGCGGTCAGCTCGAAGCGGCGGTCGTCGGCCCAGCCTGGGCCGCCGCGCAGGGACAGAGCGCCGGAGAGGGGCGCGTCGGTCCCGTCCCGCGCCGCGGCGGCGTCGAGGTCGAGGGCGAGCCCGTCGGGCGACAGGTCGAGCCGCGCGTCGATGCGGGCGTCGCGCAGCTGCGCGGCCAGCGGCGGCGGCGCGAGGCCCAGCTTTTCGAGCAGCAGAGCGGGGCGCCGGGCGCCGGCGGAGAGCGTGCCGTCGAGGCGCGGGGCGCCGGTCGGGGAGAGGCCGACGCGGCCGGACCAGCGCGCCTCCGCCAGGCCGGTCTGGGCGAGGGCGAGGTCGATGCGCGCGGCGCGGGCGCGGCGCCAGTCGGGGGCGCCTTCGAGGGTCAGCGCGCCGCTCAGGGGGGCGCCGTTGCGCTGGGCGTCGAGCGTCGCGGAGACGGAGAGCCCCGCCGGGGTCGCGGCGATGTCGGCGGCGAAGGCGAGCTCCGCCAAGGCTCCGAGCTCGGGCGGCAGGGCGAGGCCGAGGCGGGCTAGGGCCGCCTGCGGGGCCGGGGCGTCGAGGGCCAGGCGGCCCTCGGCTTCGGGCAGGGCCCGAGGATCGCGGGGATCGGCGGGCAGGCGGAGGCGGCCCGTCCAGTCGAGCGTCAGGCCGCCGAGGGTCGCCGAGAGGTCGGCGTCGACGGGGTCGCGCGACAGCAGGGCCGCCGGCGAGCCCGCGGTAAGCCGCAGGCTGAGCGGCGCGTCGCCCCAGACGCCGTCGGCCTCCACCGAGACGGGACCGTCGAGCGCCGGCGCTTCGAGCGCCAGATCGAGCGACTCGATGCGCTCTCGCCGGCCCGTGCGGCGATCGTGGAACGTTATGACGGCGTCGGCGAGGACGGCGCGGGGCAGGCCGATGTCCGGCAGGCGTTGCGCGGGAGAGGGCTCGGCGGCGGCGGGGGTTCGGGCTGCGGCCGGGGGGCGGGCGGATCGCTCCGTCGCCGGGGGTTCGGGTGCGGTCGGGGCGTCGAGGGTCTCCGACGAGGTCGACGACGGGGCCGAAGACGGGGGCGACGACTGGGCCGACGACGGGGGCGACGACGGGGGCGCCGGACGGACCGGCGTTCCCGGCGCGGCGGCGGTCGGCGGCGCGAAGGCCCAGTTGGGCGCGCCCTGCGGCGAGATCTCGAGCGCCAGCATCGGCCCGTCGATGTCGAGCCGCGCGACCTCCACGCGCCCTGACAGGAGGGGCGCGAGCGCGACGCCCAGATGCACCGCCTCGGCGGTCAGCAGATGCTCCGCCTCGCCGTCCGGCGCGTTGCCGACCGAGACGCCGCGCAGGGTGGCGCCCGGATGCGGCAGAAGGCGGACCGACACGCCGCCCTCGATCGCCACGGGCCGGCCCAGCGCCGTCTGAGCGCGGTCGGCGGCGATCCGGGCGATGCGCTCGGCCGGCAGAAACAGCCAGAGGCCCAGCGCCGCCGCGACCAGCGCGAGCGCCAGGGCCCCGAGGATCCGCAACAGCCATTTCATCGCCGCTCTCCCGCGTTTCGGGGGCCGAGACGACCGCGGAGTCGGCTCGGCTCGGGCGCATTGCACGTGGAAACCTCGGCGCAGGCAAGGCGCCTTTGCGGCGGGGCGGGGCGAGGTTGGGCGCCGCGCCCGTCGCCGCGGTCCGCGCGGATCGATCGCAAGGCCGCGTGCCAGGGGGCCGACGTGTTCGGCGCCGGACAGACGCGGACGGCTGCGAGCCTGATCGCTGCGAGGAGGTCTTGCGAACATCGGCGTCGGCGCCTGCCGAGACCGAGGAACCGCTTGGGACGGTTGCAGAAGCGCTCGACCCGTTTGCGTCGTGGGCGGAGCGAGGGCGGGACGCTGTCGCCGCGTCTGCGGAGGACCCGACGCAGGATGCTTGCCGACGCGCGGCGCGCGGCGGCGACGTCTTGGGTCGCCTCGGCGTCGTCGGCCATGAACCGTATGCCGCCGGCGAGGCTATCATTTCGCTGTGGAGCGACTGGCGCGTCGTCCTTGGCTTGGGGCCAGGGTCAGGCGAATTGGACGGCCTGTTGCACCGATCCGCGCTTGCATCTCGTTGGTCTGCCCGTCCGTGGAGCGTCCATCGCCGGCATCGCCGACGTCTTTTCGGCAGGGCGCGGCTCCGCGTTGGCGACGCCGTGAGAACGCGCCGTCGGTCGTGACGACGTAGACCTCGGCGGCCCCAG
>JBCCPD010000228.1:0-6313 GCA_039025075.1 Pseudomonadota bacterium
CCGCGCCGCGCCTCGCGCCGGCGGGCGGCGTCGGCATAGGGGTCGCGGCCGTCCGCCCGCGCGGCGATCACGTCGGCGAGGCGGGCGCCGGCCTCCGGCGGCGCGGCCTCGGCCGTCGCCTCCACGTCCCAACCCGGGTCGTCCCGCCCGAGATCCTCGTCCCGCGCCCGATGGCCGGCTCCTTCCGGTCCGGACCTGCGCGTCCAGGCGCTCATCGCAAGGACTCCGCCGGGCGGCGCGAGGGCAACGGAAAGCCTTGGCTGATATGGTCGCGCCCGACGAGCCCCGCGACGTCCAGCGCTTGGGGCGCCGGCGGCGGCGCCGGGCGCACGCCTTCGGGCGGGCTCAGCGCGGCGAAAACCCCGCCGGGTCGGCTCTCCGGCTCGGCCACGGACGGCGCGGCGCCGGTCCCGAACAGCGACTCGAGCGAGGCGGCGAGGATCGGCGGCAACGGCTCGGGCCGCCCATCGGGGCCCTGGGGCGGCGGCGGCTGGAAGGCGACCGACGAGGCCTCGGCGAACTGCGCCGGGGCCATGGGCGCGAGATCCGGCAGCTTGGCCGCGGCCAGCCGCGCCAGCCGCTCGGGCCGGTTCAGCCAGGCCCACTCGGCCCGCAGCACGGCGATGGCCTCCTGCTCGGCGGCGATGCGCCGCTGCAGCGCCTCGACCCGGTCGAGCGCCGCCAGAGTGTCGTAATTCACCCGATAGGACCAGACCGCCACGGCCGCCACCACGCCCAAGGCCAGAACGAACAACAGCGATTTCATGCGCCCGCGCCTCCGATCCGGCCGTCGAGGCCCGCCAAAGCCAGCTTCGGCAGGCCGAGCCCTGACGGGTCCAGCGCCTGCGCCGGGGCCGCCGTGCGCCGCGCGGCGCGCAGGCGGGCCGATCGGGCCCGCGGATTGGCCGCCAGCTCGGCCGGCCCGGCCTCCACCGCCTTGCGGGCGGTCAGCTCGAAGCCCGCATCCTCCGCGGCGGCCGCTGCCGGCGCGTGGCGCGATCCGCTCGCGGCCCGCCCCGACCGGCGCGCCAGAAAGCGCTTGACCACCCGGTCCTCCAGCGAATGGAAGGTCACCACCGCCAGCCGCCCGCCGGGTTTGAGCGCCCGCTCGGCCGCGCCGAGCGCCGCCGCCAGCTGCCCCAGCTCGTCGTTCACGGCGATGCGCAGCGCCTGAAAGCTGCGCGTCGCCGGATGCGCCTGCCCCGGCCGCGCCTTGGGCAGGGCGGACGCGATCACCTCCGCCAGCCGACCGGTGGTCTCTATCGGCGCCTCGTCCCGCGCCCGGACGATCGCGCCGGCGATGCGCCGCGCCGCCCGCTCCTCGCCGTACTGAAACAGCACGTCCGACAGCGTCCGCTCGGACGCGCCGGCGATCACCTCGGCCGCGCTCGGCCCGTCCTGCTCCATCCGCATGTCCAGCGGGCCGTCGCGCAGAAAGGAAAACCCCCGCTCCGCCTGGTCCAGCTGCATGGAGCTGACGCCGATGTCGAGCACCACGCCGTCGAGCCCCTCCGTCCCCGCCCCTGCCTCCGCCGCATGACGATCCAACGCGCCGAAGCGCCCCTGCACGAGCGCAAGGCGATCGCCGTACGCGCTGCGCCAGTCTCGGGCCCGGTGCAGCGCCTCGGGATCGCGGTCGATCCCGATCACCCGCGCGGCGGCGCCGTCCAGCAACGCGCGCGCATAGCCTCCGTCCCCCAACGTGCCGTCGAGGAACACGCCCCCTTCCACGGGGCCCAGCGCCGCGACCGTTTCGGCCAGCAGCACCGGAATATGGGCGGGGGGCGGGGTCATCAGGCTCACGCCGCGCCCTCGGTCTCGAACCCGGCCGCGGGCCAGGGCATCGAGGCGAGCGCGTCGCCGTCCTCCTCGTCGTCCCACAGCTCCGCCTCGAAGGCGGCGTAGGCGTCGGGGCTCCAGATTTGAAAGCTCTCGCCCACGCCGACGAAATGGGCCGAGGCGCCCAGGCCGAAGCGTTCGCGCAGCGGCGGCGACAGAACGATGCGCCCGGTCTCGTCCAGCGTCATGGGCAGGGAGCGGCCCAGGAACTTGTGCTCCAGCCGCTTGCGCGCCTTGTCCGCCGGGTGCATCCGCGCGATCTGCGCGCCGATGGCGGCATGCCCCCGCGCGCCATAGCCCTCGATGGCCCGAGGATCGCGAAAGCCGGGCACCAGGAACATCTGGCCGGAGGCGCCTTCGTCGGTCAGCACGTCTCTGAACAGCTTGGGAACGGACACGCGGCCCTTGCCGTCCACCTTGTGGACCGAGCTCGACGTGAATTGGAGCGTCATGCTCGAAGCTCCCCTCCGTCCTCCATCCCCCGAAAAAGGAGAGGGCGGGCCGCGCTTGCCTCGTCGCGCGACCCGCCCCGGGTCCCTCGGGTCTTCGCCCGGTCTGATCGCGCCGGGCCGTTTTCGCGCCTCGTGTCGCGCCGGGTCTTCGTTTCGCGGTGAAGAGCGCCTGTATGAAACCTGCTCGCTTCAGCATCTCCGCGCCGCTGCACAGGGTGTAGCAAGGGAATTCATGGGAAGCAATGGGAAACAGAGGGTCATCTAGGGATGGAACCGAGCGATGTCCAGCGAAATCGGAACATTTTACGAACGCGATCCCGCGGTTTCGTGTTTGGTCCCTGCCCGGCCCCAAGATATTGAACTCTGGAAAATTCGATGGATGCAGTCTTCGCCTCCAATCGACCCACGAAATCCCATGGATTGCCCATCGGCCAGGCTCTCCCCCCTGATCCGCATCTCGAATCGCATCGCGTCGGACCGCGAGACCTTCTGCGAAGCTTCCCGCCATGGCACAGTCGGCCTGCGGCGTCCCGCCGCGCAGGCAGGGAGGGGAAGCCCCATGACCAAGATCCTCGCCGAGGCCTTCGGGACCTTCGTTCTCGTCTTCTTCGGCGTCGGCACGGCGGTGCTGGCCGGCGGCGGCGTGGGGCTGGCCGATCCGGTCTCGATCACCGGCATCAGCCTGGCCTTCGGCATCTCCGTCGTCGCCATGGCCTATTCCGTCGGCCAGGTGTCGGGCGCGCACCTGAACCCCGCGGTCAGCTTCGGCTGCTTCGTCGCCGGGCGCATGACCGCGGCCGAGATGGCCGGCTACTGGGCCGGACAGGTCGTCGGCGCCGTCCTCGCCGCGGCCGCCATCTTCATGATCGCCGCCAGCCAGGTTGAGGGCTACGACCTCGCCGCCTCGGGCCTGGGCCAGAACGGCTGGGGCGAGGGCTACGGCGCCGGCTACGGCCTCGCCGGCGCCTTCGTCTTCGAGGTCGTGGCCACGGCCGTCTTCCTGGTGGTGATCCTCGGCGTCACCTCCAAGTCCGGGAACGCCGGCTTCGCCGGTCTGGTGATCGGCCTGACGCTGACCATGATCCACCTGACGGGCATCACCATCTCCGGCACCTCGGTGAACCCGGCGCGGTCCATCGGACCGGCGCTCTTCGCCGGCGGCCAGGCGCTCGGCCAGCTCTGGCTCTTCATCGTCGCGCCGCTGATCGGCGCCGCCGTCGGCGCGGCGCTCCACAAGTCCCGCGCGACCTCGCCCGAGGGCGACTGACCCCGACCCCTGCGGCGCCCGCGGGGCGCCGCAGGGCCGCCCTCAGGCGATCCCCTGAGCCAGCCGCTCCCGCAGATCGGTCTTGAGCACTTTGCCGTAGGCGTTCTTGGGCAGCTCGTCGACCTCGTACCAAGCCTTCGGCCGCTTGAACCGCGCGATGCGCTCCAGGCAATGGGCGTCGAGCGCGCGGGGCTCGAACGCGGCCCCGTCGACCATGGCCACGAAGGCCACCAGCTCCTCGCCCCATTCGGGATGGGGCCGCCCGACGACGGAGACCTCGCGCACCGCCGGATGCTCCAGCACCACCTCCTCCACCTCGCGCGGATAGACGTTGGAGCCGCCGGTGATGACCATGTCCTTGGACCGGTCCGTCAGCCACAGGAACCCGTCCTCGTCCATGCGCCCCACGTCGCCGGTGCGCAGCCAGCCGTCCTGCAGCGCCTTGGCCGTCGCCTCCGGGTTGCGCCAATAGCCGCCCATGACGAAAGGCGCGCGGACCATGATCTCCCCGGTCTCGCCGCGGGGCAGCTCGGCGCCGGCCTCGTCGCCGATCTTCAGCTCGACCCCGGTCTGGGCGCGCCCGACGCTGGCCAGACGCTCCCGCCAGCCCTCCGCGGCGCGGTCCGCCACCTGCGCGGCGCTCATCGCGGTGATGCACATGGGCGCCTCGCCCTGGCCGTAGAGCTGGACGAAGCGCGGGCCCATGACCTCCACCGCCTCGACGATGTCCGAGACGTACATGGGCCCGCCGCCATAGATGATCTTGCGCAGCCCCTCGGCCGTGGACCCCGAGGCCTTCGCCGCGTCCACCAGCCGCTTGACCATGGTCGGCGCAGCGAACATCGACACGCCCCCGAGCTTGGGCGACAGCTCCAGGATCTCGCCCGCGTCGAACCCGCCCGAGGGCGGCACGCAGTGCCGCGCCCCGATCCGCGCGTGCAGGAACATCAAGAAGCCAGACCCGTGCGAGATCGGCGCCGCATAAAGCGCGCAGTCCTCCGCCCCCGGCGCATCCAGATCCGCCATGAAATGCAGCGCGGCGGAGACCAAGGCCCCATGGGTCAGCATCACCCCCTTCGGCCGCCCCGTGGTGCCGGAGGTGTAGAACAGCCAGGCCAGATCCTCGTCCGCCATGGGCTCCGGCCGCGGCATCGGCGCATGGGCCAGCATCTCCGCCCAGCCCGGCCCGTCGACGGAGATCAGCGGCAGTTCCGGCGCCGTCTCCGCCAGCCCCGCCCCCGGCGCGTCGGAAATCAGCGCCAGCTTCGCCTCCGCGTTCCCGGCGATCCAGGCCGCTTCCGCCGGGTGCAGCCGCGCGTTGATCAGAACCCCTGCGGCGCCCGCCCACCAGACGCCGTGGCAGGCGATCAGATAGTCGGTGCGGTTGGCCATGAAGACCGCCACCCGGTCGCCCTTGCCGATGCCCCGCGCCCTGAGGGCCCCCGCCACGGCCGCCGCGCGGGCCGCGAAGGTCCCATAGTCGGCGTCCAGCCGTTCTCCGGTCATCAGCGCCGGGCGCTCCGGCGTCAGCCGCGCCGTGCGGTCGAGCCACTCCGCGATGTTCATGCCGTCTCCTCCCCCAGCCGCTCCAGCATCGCCGCCATCGTCTCGGCGGCCTCCGCCTCCAGCGCCGCCAGATCCGCCGCGCCGGCGGGCAGCCGCGCCGGGGACAGCGCCGCTTCGGTCACGCCCTGGTCCTCGCAATCGGCCGGCACGCCCTCGCCGCGCACCAGAGAGGCCGCCACCCGCCCCAGCGCCGGCGCCGACTGGATGCCGTAGCCGCCCTGCCCCGCCAGCCAGAAGAACCCGTCGCGCTCCGGGTCCCAGCCGCAGGCCGGGCTCTTGTCCGCGAAAAAGCTGCGCAGGCCCGCCCATTTTCGCTCCACATGCCGGATCTCGAGCCGGCAGGCCGCCTGCACCCGCTCCACGGCGAGGGCCACGTCCAGCTCCTCCGGCTGCGCGTCGCAGGGGCGCGAGGGCGTCTCGTCGGCCGGCGAGATCAGCAGCTTTCCGCCCTCGGGCTTGAGATACCAATCCTCTTCCACGCCCACGGCCATGCGCCAGGGCATGGGGTCGACGCCGTCAGGCGCGGGCACGATCATCGCCGTGCGGCGCTTCGGGACCAGGCCCCGCGGCGCGGCGCCCGCCCGCTCCGCCACCACGTCCGCCCAGGCGCCGGCGGCGTTCACCAGCGTCTCGGCCCGCACCTCGCCCTGGGGCGTCTCGATCCGCCAGACGTCTCCGTCGCAGGCGATGGCGGCGGCCCCGGCATCGGTCAGAAGCGCGCCGCCCAGGGCCGCGAAGGCGCGCAGATAGCCGCGATGCAGAAGCTCCACGTCGATGCCGCGCGCGTCGACTTCAAGCAGCGCGCCCAGCAGCCCCTCGCGCCTGAGGATCGGCAGGGCCGCGACGGCGGCGTCGGGGGTGAGCCGCTCGATCCCGCCCTCCTCCGCCAGCTCCGCCTCGAGCCGCTCCATCGCCTCGCCCTGGCCCTCGCGCGCCACGAACAGCGTGCCGCGGGGCGTCAGCAGCGGGTGCTCGGCGAAGCCCGGCTCAGGGTCTTCGTAGAAGGCTTGGGAGGCGCGCGACAGCGCCCGGATCGCCGGCGGCCCGTAAGTGGTGGAGAACAGCGCGGCGGAGCGGCCGGTCGTGTGCCGCCCCGGCGCATCCTCCTGCTCCAGCAGCACCACCTTGCGGTCGCGCGCAAGCTCCGCCGCGGCCGAGGCGCCGGCGATGCCCGCGCCGACCACCGCCA
>JBCCPD010000229.1:0-6256 GCA_039025075.1 Pseudomonadota bacterium
CTCGTTGCAGGCGTCCACGAAGTCGGGGTTTTCCGACAGCAGGCCGTAGCCCGGATGGATCGCATCGGCGCCGCATTCCAGCGCCACGCGGATCATCTCATCGATGCTCAGATAGGCGGCGACAGGGCCGAGGCCTTCGCCGATCCGATAGGCCTCATCGGCCTTGAACCGGTGCAGGCCGAGCTTGTCCTCCTCCGCGTAGACGGCGACGGTGGCCTTGCCGAGCTCGTTGGCGGCGCGCATGACGCGGATCGCGATCTCGGAGCGGTTGGCGACGAGGATCTTGCGGAAGGTCTTCATTCGAAACGTCTTTCGCCTCTGGGAGGATCGGTCGCCTCTACCGTCAAACAACGATGCGGGCTGTTTCGCAAGGGCGGACGCGGCCTGCGCGCGGGCGACCATGAGGGCGTGGCGGGGCGGCGCGGAGGGGGGCATGGTGGCGGGCGATCGCTTGCGGAAAGGAGCCGCGATGAGCCTCGACCAACGACCGACCGCCCTCAGCTTGCGCGAGACCGCCGCGCTCTATCGGCCCGTGATGGATTTCCCCAAGCCGGGGATCCGGTTCTGGAGCGGGCATGAGATGACGGCCTCGCCCGCCGGCCTGCGCTGCGTGCTGGAGGCGATGGAGGCGCGGTGCCGGGCGTGGATGGCGCGGACGGGGCGGCGGATCGACTTCGCGGCGGGGTTCGATGCGCGCGGGTTCATTCTGGGCGCGCCGGTGGCGGATCGGCTGGGGGCCGGCTTCCTGCAGCCGCGCAAGCCGGGCAAGCTGCCGCCGCCGGTGCGGGGGCTGGACTATGAAACGGAGTACGGGACCGACCGGCTGGAGATGTCGGAGACGGATCTGACGGGGCGCGTCGTGGTTCTGGTGGACGACCTGCTGGCCACCGGCGGCACGGCGGAGGCGGGGCGCCGGCTGATCGAAGGGATGGGCGGGGAAGTGGCCTTCCTCCTGGTGGTCGTCGAGCTGCCGTTCCTGCCCGGACGCGCGCGGCTGGAGGGCTGCGCGGTCGAGGCGCTGCTGGTCGAGGAGGACGGCGCGCTGGTTCCGGCGGAGGGGTGACGCCACGGCCGGCGTCTCGGGGTCGAGCCTGAGGGCGGCGGGTCGAAGCCGCGGCGATGTTCTTCGCGGAGTTCGGCCTCCGGGACGGGCTACGTCGACGCGGCGAGCCAGCCTGTCTCGACGGCCTCGGCCCAGTCGTCGCGCCCCGCGGCTCTGGCCAGCCCCGCCATGCGGCGCGGATCGTAGGGCACGCAGCGGAACTCGACCCGCCAGCGGCCCCCGGCTTTGCGGAGGATGGCGTAGCGCGCATCCGGGGCGCCGGCCTGCATGACATGCGGCGCCGGCGCGTCGTCGGAATAGGCGGGGCACCCTACGCTGCCCGGATTGACCAGCAGACGGTCGCCGCTCAGTCGAAGGGCCCGCGCCGTGTGGGTGTGGGCGCACAGGATCAGCGAGGCGCCGACCCCCTGCGACAGCCGCTCGATGCCGGCGCGGTCGCGCATGGCGACCTCTCCGGACGGCAGAACGGTTTCCATCCAATAGGCCTCGTCGCTGCTCGGCGCGCCGTGGCACAGGAAGATCTCGCCTTGGACGGTGCAGGTCGGCGGGTGGCTGCGCAGCCAGTCGAGATGGGACTCGTCGAGCTGAGCGCGGGCGGCCCGGTCCGAGGGGCCCATCGCCTCCGGCGCGCGCTCGGTCAGCCAGCGGTCATGGTTGCCGCGGATGTGGATCATCTCGCGCGAGCGGAGGATCTCCGCCGTCTCGGCTGCGGCGAGGGGACCGCTGAGATGGTCGCCGAGGTTCAGGATGGTCTCGACGCCCTGAGCGTCGATGTCCGCCAGAACAGCCGTCAGGGCGTCGCTGTTGCCGTGCACGTCGGCGATGACCGCGAGGGGTCGGGAAGGGTCGCTCATGCGCGCGGTCTATCGTTTCATAGGCGTCAGCAGCTTCGCCGGGCGCGCCTTCTCGGCCTCTCGGAACAACGTGAAGGTCTGGTTGACGTAGTTCACCGCGCCGGAGACGTGGCGCTCGTAGGCCTGCAGGGCCTCGGTGCGCTCGGCCTCGATCATGCGGACGGGGCGCTCGGGCGGGTCGGTCTCGAATTGGAGGTAGAACCAGGGCTCGCCGCGTTTCAGCACCAGGTCGCGGGAGGTGTCGTGCCACTCGAACCCCCAGTTCATGGCGCGCGGCCAGAGGTTCACCGGGAAGCGGCCGCCGAAGATGGTGCCGGGGAGGGGCTCGGGCCGGTGGTGCAGGAAGGCGTCGAGCTGGGTCATCCAGACCGGATCGTCTGAGATGAAGAGGTAGGGCAGGCTGATCTGGATGGTGGGGCGGTCCGGGTGGCGCCATTCGGCCTCGCCGACAACGTGCACGTGCTTGTCCAGCTTCTTGGGGCGCACCGGGGAGGCTTGGCCGAGCATGTTGCGCAGGCCCGGCCGGCCGTCCTCGCCCCGTGCGAAGCGCAGGTGCAGGTCGAACGGAGATTTTATCGCGAAGTAGCGGCTCTCGAGGTTGATCACCGCCGGGCAGCGGGAGGCGGACTTTGCGTGCCGCCTGTTCATCTCGGGCGAGCGGACGCGCTCGGGCGGGAAGAAGACGACGCCGGCGTCGGGCTCGGTGAGGCACCAGCCGACCTCGGCGGCGCCGCTGCGGGCGGGCGCCGGCGCGGCGGCGGGGTCCTGGAACCAGCGGGAGAGGGCCATGGGCGGCTCCTTGGTCTTCTTTCGGTCGGCGCGTGGGGGGACGATGCCCTCGTCGGCGCATGGCCGTCCAGAGGGGTTGGAAGCGATAGCGGGGGCCCATGCAAGGGGTGAGCAAGCTTGCACATGGTCTCAAGGTATTGAAACCAATATCATATGCGGTTTTTTCTATGCGTGTACGCTCAGGCGATGATCGCCGCATCGCCGCCAGAGACGCCGCGCGCGCCTCCGGCCCCCACGCTCCGAGCGCTCCCTCCGAGTTCTACGCGAGCCGAGTCGTCGAGCGGGTCAAGGCTGCCGAAGGCACGGCGCTTGCGCCGCTTGGCCTTGAGGCGCTCGGCGACTCGGCGGACGCTCGACCAAGGCCCCTTGCGGGCCTTCCCCAGCAAACAGCGATCTTCCTCAAGGCCCGCGGAGCGCCTGCGGGCCGGGGCGCCGAGCGGCGAAGCGACAGGCCGAAGGCCCCGCTTCGCCGCGCCGGCCCAACGGGAGACGAGAGGCCGTAGGCCGCGAAGACGACGGGCGGGAGCGCGCCCTTGACGACGGGCGCGACGCCAGGGTCAGAGCGCCGCCGCGCTCACCTCCAAGGCGCTTCGGTCCACCCTCTCCAAAATATCGCACTGGGCGTGCACGAAGGGCAGTTCCTGGCCCATGAAGAAGCGGGCGGCGGCGAGCTTGCCCTCCAGCAAATCCGCGCGAGGGTCGCCGGAGGCCTGGGCCCGGGCCGCGGCGCCGGCCATGCGCAGCCAGAGCCAACCGACGACCATGTGGCCGAGCATGTCCAGGTAGACCGTGGCGTTGGCGGTGAAGGCCTCGGCGCCGATCTGGGGGGCTTGAGAGACCAGGCCTTCGGTCGTCGCGCGGGCGCGGGCGGCGGCGGCGGTCAGCGGCTCGGCCAATCCGGCGAGGGCGGCGTCGGCCCGGGCCTCGGCGGCGTCGGCCTCGATCTCGTCCATCAAGGCGGCGAAGGCGGCGCCGTGGCGCGCCGTGACCTTGCGACCCAGCAGGTCGAGGCCTTGGATGCCTTTGGTCCCCTCGTGGATCGGGTTGAGGCGGTTGTCGCGCCACAGACGCTCCACCGGGTAGTCGCGGGTGTAGCCGTATCCGCCATGGACCTGGATCGCCAAGTCGTTGGCGCGGATGCCGAATTCGGAGGGCCAGGATTTGACGATGGGGGTCAGGAGGTCCAGCAGCTGGGCGGCGCGGGCGCGCTCCGCCTCCGCGCCCGCGCGCTCGTCGTCGACCAGCGTCGCGGCCCAGAGGCAGAGGGCCAGGCCTCCTTCGGCATAGGCCTTGGCCTGCAGCAGGTTCCGGCGCACGTCCGCATGCTCGACGATGGCGATGGGCGGGCGCGCGGGGTCGCGGCCGGTCAGGGGCCGGCCTTGGGGGCGGTCCTTGGCGTAGCTCAGGGCGTGCAGGTAGCCGGTGACCGCGGTGGTCGCGGCGCCGAGGCCGACTCCGATGCGCATCTCGTTCATCATCACGAACATGCAGGCGAGGCCGCCATGCTCGGGGCCGACGAGCCAGCCCGTCGCCCCGCCCTGATCGCCCAGCGCCAGCACGGTGTTGACGGTGCCGCGGTTGCCCATCTTGTGGTTGAGACCCATGAGGCGGATATCGTTCCGGGACCCGTCCGGCAGGATCCTCGGCACGCAGAAGAGCGAAATGCCTTTCACGCCCGGAGGGCCGCCGGGGATCTTCGCCAGCACGAAATGCACGATGTTCTCGGACATGTCGTGCTCGCCGCCGCTGATCCACATCTTCGTGCCGGTCAGGCGATAGGTTCCGTCCGGCTGGGGCTCCGCTTTGGTCGTGATGTCGGCGAGAGAAGAACCGGCCTGCGGCTCGCTCAGGCACATGGTGCCGAAGGCGCGGCCCTCGACGAGGGGGGCGAGGTAGCGGGCCCTGAGCGCGTCCGATCCGTGGGCCTCCAGCAGGTTGGCGGCGGCGACGGTGAGCATGTTGTAGCCCATGGCCGGTCCGTTGGCGGCGGCGAGGACCGCATAGATCGACTGCGAGATCACGCAGGGCAGGTTCATGCCGCCGATCGCCTCGGGGAAGCCGGCGGCGGGCAGGCCGCTGTCGCGGTAGACGGCGAGGGCGGCGGGCAGGCTTTCGGGCAGGCGCACGGCGCCGTCGTGGAACACGGGCTCGTGGGCGTCGAGCTCGGCGGCGATGGGCTGGAAGACATCTTCGGCGAGCTGTTCGGCCAGGTCGAGCGCGGCGGCCCAGTCGGAGGGATCCTGTCCGGCGTATCGGTCGGTCCCCGCCAGGCGCCCGGCGTCCAGCAGGTCATGCAGGATGAAGTCGAGATCCTCGCGGCGCAGGATGTCGGGCATGTCGGCGTCTCCTTGCGACGAGGGCTCCGGGCGGGACCGAGGACCGATCCAAGGAGGCCCTGCCTAGCGCGGCGCGCCGCCGCCCGCCAGCGCGTCGCGGCGTCTCGGGTCAGGGCCGAGCCCCGAAGGTCAGACCGGCCGGGCCAGGGCGATCTTCTGCCCGCGCGGGTGGTTCCAATCGCCGATGCGCTCGGCCCGCCAGCCGCCTTGGGCGGCGAGACCGGCCATGGTCTCGAACGGAAACCGCCAGCCCATGTTCGCATGGGCCTGGCCGGTCGGGTTGATGTCCGACGCGCCCTCGAACCAGATGAACCAGAACCGCGCGTCCCGCTTGGCGCGCGGACGCAGCGCAGCGAAGCAGGCGGCGATGTCGGCCTCGCCCATATGGGTGAAGAGCGACTGGGCGATGGCCGCGTCGAACGGATCGACGAAGGAGACGTCGAAGTCGCCGTTGAAGCCGAAAACCGGTCTTTTGAGCGCCAGCAGATCCTCTGGGATCTCGACGCCGCGGGCGGCCTCCACCAGCTCGGGCTGGACGTCGAGGCCGAAAAAACGGCCGGGGTCGAGACAGGGGATCAGGAACTGGCCTAAACGCAGAGCGCCGCAGGCGATGTCGAGAAAGACGTGGTCGTGGCGCAGGCCCTGTGCGACGAGGACGTGGAACTGCAGCCGGCCGATGCCGTACCAAGCCTCCGCATCGTCGCCGCCGACACAGGCCCGATGCCCGATGGAGGCGATGCGCTCTGAGGGCGGCAGAGCCAGCCAGGCGGCATCGCGCCCGCCGGTCACGTCGAAGCCTTTGGGAAGGGCGGCGGGGCGCAGCAAGCGTCGCAGACCGCGCCGGATCAAGGGGCCGCTCCGGTAGCGGGCGGCAAGCCGGCTTCGACGCTCGGGCAGGCGAGGGAGGGCTTTTCAACCTCGGCGGCGCCGGCGCGTCCGCCGGCGGCGGGCGGCGCAGAGTCGAGGGCGGGCGAAGGCGCGTGCGAGGGGGTCACGTCTCACCGGAATGGCAGCAGCTGGACGTGGAGAAGCCTAGGCGGCACGGGCCTTGCGGCAAGCGGACGCTCCGCGCGCCCTCGGGGCGCGCGGGGCCGTGGTCTGCAATGGCGAGGACGCGGGCGGATTCAGGAGGCGGCGCGACCGCCCTGACCGTCGCCGCGGCCGCCGCCCTGACGGCCGCCGTCGGATCGGGGTCCGTTCGAGCGGGGGCCGCC
>JBCCPD010000230.1:0-6240 GCA_039025075.1 Pseudomonadota bacterium
GAAGGCTGGATCGGCCAGAAGGTTGGCAAAGGCTTCTACGACTACAGCGAAAACCCCCGCTCCGGCCCGCCGAACGCCGGCGTCATGCCGATGATCGAGGAAGAGCGGCGCAAGCTGAAGATCAACGCCAAGCCCTTCACCAAGGAGGAGATCATGCGCCGCTACATCGCGGCCATGGTCAACGAGGCCGCCAAGGTGGTGGAGGAGGGCATCGCCCTGCGCCCCCTCGACGTCGATATGGCCAGCCTTTTCGGCTACGGCCATCCCCGCTGGCGCGGCGGCCCGATGCACTACGCCGACCATGTCGGCCTCGACAAGATCCTGGCCGACATCAAGGAGTTCGAGAAGGACGACCCGCGCTTCTGGAAGCCCGCGGCGCTGCTCGAAAAGCTCGTGGCCGAGGGCCGCAAATTCGGAGATCTGAACCATGCGTGAGGCCGTCATCGTCTCCACCGCCCGCACCCCGATCGGCAAGGCCTATCGCGGCGCCTTCAACGACACGCAGGCCCAGCAGCTGGGCGGCCACGCCATCAAGCACGCCGTGCAGCGCGCCGGGATCGAGGCGGCCGAGGTCGAGGACGTGGTGATGGGCGCCGCCATCCAGCAGGGCTCCACCGGCGGCAACATCGCCCGCCAGGCCGCCATGGCCGCGGGCCTTCCGACCTCCGTCGCCGGCATGTCCATGGACCGGCAGTGCGCCTCCGGCCTGATGGCCATCGCCACGGCGGCCAAGCAGGTGATCGACGATCACATGGACATCGCCGTGGGCGGCGGGCTGGAGTCCATCTCCTTGGTGCAGAACGACAAGATGCGCACCGACCGCCTGCGCGACCCCGCGCTCAAGGAGACGATGCCGGCCCTCTACATGTCCATGCTGGAAACGGCGGAGATCGTGGCGGAGCGCTACGGGGTCTCCCGCGAGGCGCAGGACGACTTCGCGCTCAGCTCGCAGCAGCGCACCGCCGCCGCCCAGCAGGCCGGCCGCTACACCGACGAGATCGCGCCCATGTCCTCCACCATGCTGGTGCAGGATCGGGAGACGAAGGAGATCTCCTCGAAGGCGGTCACGCTGGAGCTGGACGAGGGCAACCGCCCGACCACGACCATCGAGGGCCTCAACGGCCTCGCGCCGGTCTTCAAGGACGGCCAGCAGGTGAAGGAAGGCCAGTACATCACCGCCGGCAACGCCTCCCAGCTCTCCGACGGCGCCTCGGCGTCCGTGGTGATGGAGGCCAAGGAGGCCGAGAAGCGCGGCCTCACCCCGCTCGGCGCCTATCGCGGCATGATGGTCGCCGGCTGCGATCCGGATGAGATGGGCATCGGCCCCGTCTTCGCCGTGCCGAAGCTGCTGGAAAAGCACGGGCTGACGGTCGACGACATCGACCTGTGGGAGCTGAACGAGGCCTTCGCCTCCCAGGCCCTGTACTGCCGCGACCGGCTCGGCATCGACCCCGACAAGCTCAACGTCGACGGCGGCGCCATCTCCATCGGCCACCCCTACGGCATGTCCGGCGCCCGCATGACCGGCCACATCCTCATCGAGGGCAAGCGCCGGGGCGCCAAATGGGGCGTCGTCACCATGTGCGTCGGCGGCGGCATGGGCGCCGCGGGCCTTTTCGAGATCTTCTCCTAAAGGCGCGACGCAACACCGCTTGGCCGCGCGGCCGCTTCGTTGCACCTTGGCACGCAACGGGCCGCCGCGCCCCGCACCGGATCAGGGAGGTTCCCCGGATGGACCTGAACTACACGCCCGACGAGCTCGCCTTTCAGGCCGAGGCCCGTGAGTTCCTGAGCAGCAAGCTCCCCAAGCGCCTGTCGGACAAGATGAAGACCGGCAAGCGCCTGACGCGCCAGGACATGAAGGACTGGCACGACATCCTCAACGAAAAAGGCTGGCTCGCGCCGAACTGGCCCAAGCAGTACGGCGGCGCCGAGTGGACGCCGGTGCAGAACCACATCTACGACGTGGAGGCCAACCTCGCCGGTGCCCCGCGCGTCGTGCCCTTCGGCATCAACATGCTGGCCCCGGTGCTGCTGGCCTTCGGCTCGGACGAGCAGAGGGCGCATTACCTGCCCCGCATCCTCGATGGCACCGACTGGTGGTGCCAGGGCTATTCAGAGCCGGGCTCGGGGTCGGATCTCGCCAGCCTCAAGATGTCGGCGGTGCGCGACGGCGACCACTACATCTGCAACGGGCAGAAGACCTGGACCACGCTCGGCCAGCACGCCGACTGGATCTTCTGCCTCGTGCGCACGTCGACGGAAGGGAAGCCGCAGGAGGGGATCAGCTTCCTCCTGATCGACATGAACACCCCCGGCGTCGAGGTTCGCCCGATCATCCTGCTCGACGGAGAGCATGAGGTGAACGAGGTCTGGTTCGACGACGTCAAGGTCCCCGCCAGCAACCTCGTCGGCGAGGAGAACAAGGGCTGGACCTACGCCAAGTACCTGCTCCAGCACGAGCGGGTCGGGATCGCCAATGTCGGCTCCTCCACCGCCGCCATGGGCCACCTCAAGCAGGTCGCCACGGCGCAGAAGAAGAACGGCAAGCCCCTGGCGGACGACCCGTATTTCGCCGCCAAGATGGCCAAGATCGAGATCGATCTGGAGGCGATGAAGACCACCAACCTGCGGGTGCTGTCAGAGGCCAAGAAGACCGGCGCGCCGGGGATCATGTCCTCGATGCTCAAGATCAAGGGCTCGGTCATCCGGCAGGAGATCGGGGCGCTGACTCGCGAGGCGCTCGGCCCCTATGCGCTGCCCTACGTGTCGGAGGCTCTGGACGACGGCTCCAACGTCTCCGGCGTGGGCCCGGACTACGCCAACGGGGTGGCGTCGGAGTACTTCAACCACCGCAAGATCTCGATCTACGGCGGCTCCAACGAGATCCAGCGGGGCATTCTGACCAAGGCCGCGCTCGGTCTTTGAGGGCCTGAACGACCTGTAACACGCAGAAAACCGCCCCCGATCGGGGCGGTTTTCGCCCTTCCAGACGCCTCAACGGGCCCGAAAGCGGCGCGAAATCGGAGGAAAACGCGATGGATTTCGAGCATACCGAAGACCGCCGGATGCTCCAGGACAGCCTGAATCGCTTCCTGAAGGACAAATATCCCATCGAAACGCGCCACAAGGCGGCCGAATCCGAGGCTGGATTCGACCCGGAAACCTATGCGCAGCTGGCCGAACTGGGCGTGATCGGCGCGCTGATCCCCGAGGATGCGGGCGGTTTCGGCGGCGCGGGCTTCGACATCATGGTGGTTTTCGAGGCCCTGGGACGCGCCTTGAGCGTCGAACCGGTGCTCGCCACGGGCGTTTTCGGGGCCGCGCCGATCCTCGCAGCGGGCTCGGACGCTCAGAAAGCGATGCTCGAGGAGGTCGTCGCGGGAGCCAAGAAGCTCGCCTTGGCGCATGGGGAGCCCGACTCCCGCTATGATCTGGCTCATGTTTCGACGAAGGCGGAGGGCGGAAAGCTGACCGGTCGGAAGGCCGTGGTCGCGAACGCCGGCGCTGCGGACAAGCTGGTGGTCTCGGCCCGGACCTCAGGGGGGACGACCGACGAAAACGGCATCTCTCTCTACCTCGTGGATCCGAAGGGCGAGGGCGTGACGATGCGCGAGACGCCGGCGGTGGATGGCGGTCGCGTGGCCGAGGTCACGCTCGACGGCGCGCCGGGGGAGCTGCTGGGCGAGGAAGGCCAGGGCTTCGCGGCGCTGGAAAAAACCGCCGCGGCGGCGACGGTCGCGCTCTGCGCCGAGGCGCTGGGGGCGATGGAAGTCGCCCATGCCATGACCGTGGACTACGCCAAGCAGCGCAAGCAGTTCGGCCGGCCCATCGGGGCGTTTCAGGCGCTGCAGCACCGGCTCGTGGACATGTCGATCGAGATCGAGCAGGCCCGCTCGGCCGTGATCAACGCCGCGGGGCGGTTGGAGGCGGATCGGGACGAGCGCGAGCTCTACGTTTCGGCCGCCAAGAACATGATCGGCCGGGCCGGCAAGCACGTGGCCGAGGAGGCGGTGCAGATCCATGGCGGCATCGGCATGACTTGGGAATACGCGGTCGGCCATTATGCCAAGCGGATCGTGATGATCGACCACATGCTCGGCGACGCGGACCATCATCTGGAGCGGTTCATCAAGTTTTCGAAAGCCGCCTGATCCTCCGCCGCGACGCCTTGCGGCCCATGCCGGCCTCAGCGCGAGGCCGGCATTTTTTCGTTCTGGGCCAGAGGGTTCAGAGTAAAAGCGACAGCACGAAGCCGATCACCGTGCAGGCGCCGGTCACGTGGCCCGCGTCGATCACGGCGAGGGTCGGGCTGCGCTGAGCGAAGCCGTAGCCGACCACGAGCCAGGGCGCGGCGAGGAACGCTCCGAGGGCGAACCCCGCGGCGGTGCATTCGACGGCGGCCGAAAGGTCGCCCGCGAGGAAGACAAGGCGCATGGTCTCGGCCACGAGCACGGCGCAGAGCACGGCGATGATGTAGGGCGTGGGCTTGGACCCGCCTTGCTTCACCTGCTCTTCCGACAGCCCGGCGGCGATGCGCCAGCGCTCGCCCAGCGTGATGTACCAAGCGGCGCCGAAGGCGAAGCCGGCGAGCCCCGCGACGATCGTTCCGATCCAGTCCATGGGCGATCTCTCGTTTCGCTGCGCCGCCGACGAGCGGCCGCACGCTGCGTCATCCTGCCGCAATAGGGCTCGCCGGGCCAGTCCTGCGTCACGGGCGCGCGGCGCCGGTTCGTGATCCGCGGGCCCGCGGCGGGGCGTTGCGGCTGGGGGCGGCGCGACGTATCTCGGGTCCGTGATGTCGACGCGACCGATCTCGATCTGGGAGTTCGCCAACCCCGCCCGCTTCATGCGTCTGAGCGGGCGCGCGCTGCATTGGGTGTCGGGCGGGGCGGCGCTGGCGCTGGCCACGGGGCTGATCTGGGGGTTCTTCTTCACCCCCGACGACTATCAGCAGGGCGCCACCGTCAAGATCATCTTCATCCATGTGCCGGCCGCGACCATGGCGATCAACGTCTACGTCATGATGGTCGTGATGAGCCTGATCTGGCTGATCCGGCGCCACCATGTGAGCGCTTTGGCGGCCAAGGCGGCGGCGCCGGTGGGCGCCTGCATGGTGCTGATCGCGCTGCTGACCGGGGCGCTGTGGGGCCAGCCGATGTGGGGCACGGCCTGGGCCTGGGACCCTCGGCTCACCAGCTTTCTGATCCTGTTCTTCTTCTATGTCGGCTACATCGCGCTTTGGACGGCGATCGACGATCCGGACGCGGCGGCGGATCTGACCTCGGTGCTCTGCCTGGTCGGGAGCGTCTTCGCGGTCGTGAGCCGCTATGCGGTCTATTTCTGGAACCAGGGTCTGCACCAGGGATCGAGCCTGAGCCTCGACAAGGAGACCAACGTGGCGGACGTGTTCTGGCGGCCGCTGGTGGTGTGCCTGGGCGGGTTCTTCCTTCTGTTTCTGGCGCTGCTGCTGCTGCGGGTGCGGACCGAGATCCGTAAGCGGCGCAGCCGGGCCATCCGGCTTGCGGCCGGGGAGGGCGCATGATGCCGGATCTGGGGCCCTACGGCTTCTACGTTCTGACGAGCTATGCTGCGACGCTGGCGCTGATCGTCGTCTTGGTGGGGCTGAGCCTGCGGGCGGGCGCCAAGGCCAAGCGGGAGCTGGAAACGCTGGAAGCCCGTCACGGGCGCGGGAGAGGGCGATGAGCGACGCGGACGCGACCCGGAACGCCGCGGCGAAGACGTCGAAACGGGGCAAGGCCGTCTGGGCCTTGGCGCCGCTGGTCGTGTTCGCGGCCTTCGCCGCGCTGGCCTACGCCATGCTGGGGCGGGATAAGGACACGCTGCCCTCGGCCCTGATCGACCGGCCGGTTCCCGACTTCGCCCTGCCGGGCCTGCGCGAGGGCGAGGGGGAGTTCGCCTCGGCCGCGCTGAAGGCAGGGGAGGTCACGGTGGTCAACGTCTGGGCCAGCTGGTGCGGCCCGTGCCGGGTGGAGCATCCGGAGCTGATGGCGCTCGAGGAGATGGGCGTCACCGTGCACGGGCTGAACTACAAGGACGGCGTCGACGGCGCCCGGGCGTTCCTGGAAGAACTGGGCGATCCCTTCGCGCAGGTCGGCCGCGACGAGCGCGGGCGCGCGGGGATCGAGTGGTGCGTCTACTGCGTGCCGGAGACCTTTGTGATCACGTGCGACGGGGCCTTCGCCTACTTGCATGTGGGCCCGATCCAGAACCAGGACC
>JBCCPD010000231.1:0-6188 GCA_039025075.1 Pseudomonadota bacterium
GCCGGCGTCGATGCGGTCGCCCAGCGTGGGCACCAGAACGTCGGCGCGGCGCATGGCCTCGGTCAGCGCCTCGCGGTCGAGGGGCGCGTCGGTTTCGTTCAGCTCCACCTCGAAAAGCTCTCGCAGGCGCGTCTCCACCGGTTCGGGCAGTTTGCGGGTGACGACGACGCGCGCGCGGCCGCCGGTCTCGGCGGGTCGGTCGGACGGCATGGGCGCTCCCTTCAAATTCCGGCGGTTCGCGGGTAGGCTTGGCCCAGGGCGCGCGATCGGTCAACGGCCCCCGCCAAGGAAGGGGCCGGACCCGCGGGCGCCGCGAGGCGGAGCAGGCTTCGATGCGACAGAGACCGACGACGCGCCGCGAGGCCGTCAGGCAGATGTTCTTGGCGGCCGCGGCGGCGGCGGCCTGGGCTTGGATGGCGGTCGGGCCGGCGGCGGCGCAGGGCGCGGGCGAGGGGCTTCCGGTGGCGACCACGCCGCCGACCTCGGATCCGGCGCCCACCACCGGGCCCGAGGCGGCGCGGCGGGCTGCCGCGGAGGCCTTCGCGCCGGCGCCACCGACGGCGGCGAGGCGCCCCGGCAAGGGGCCGATCACAGGACTGCCGCTGCCGCGCTACGTCTCGCTGAAGGCGAGCGAGGCCAACGTCAGGCGCGGGCCGGGGCTGGACCGGCGGGTCGATTGGGTGTTCGTGCGGCGCGGCATGCCGCTGCAGGTGATCGCCGAACATGGCCATTGGCGGCGGGTGAGGGACATGGATTCGGCGGTCGGCTGGGTCCACTATTCGCTGATCAGGGGCGATCGGACCGCGGTGGTGCGGGAGGAGATCGCCGACATTCGCGAGGCCTCGTCCGCCGAGGCGCGGGTCGTGGCGCGGGCCGAGCGGGGAGTGATCCTGGCGCTGGAGGGCTGCGGGGAGAGCTGGTGCGAGGTCTCCAAAGGCCGCGTCGACGGTTGGCTGCCGAAGACGGCGATCTGGGGCGCGGGGCGATCCGAGACCTTCGACTGAGCGGACGGGTCTTGCCGCGCGGCGAGCTGCTCAAGCTTGAGCATCTCGCAAGTCATTGTTTTAAAACGACCCAAATCTGAAGATTTTGGGGCAAGACCCGTGCACGCTCGGCTCGGCGGCGCCCGGGCGCGGCATCAGGCGGCGGGGCGGAGGCGAGATCGGCGTGCGCGCATCGCGTCTCGCCGTCGCCCGCGAAGCGGACTAGGGTCGCCGCTCGCGTCGAGAAGAAAGACAGTGCATGGCCGCGCCCGCCTCGGACCGAAACCTCGCCCATGGGCCGCTGCCGGCGCATTTCCGCGCGCTGGGCGTGCCGGCCGCCATCGGCATGATCTTCAACACGCTCTACAACGTGGTCGACGTCTATTTCGCCGGCTGGATCGGCGCCGACGCCCAGGCCGGCATGACCATCGCCGGCACGGTGCTGTTCTTGCTGCTGGCGCTGGGCTTCGGCATCGGCTCGGGCGTCAACGCGCTGATCGGCACGGCTTTGGGACAAGGCGACCGGCCTGAAGCGGCGGTGCTGAGCGGTCAGGCGCTGATCTTCACGGTGCTGGTCGGCGTTCCGTTGACGGGCGCGGGCTATCTCGCGGCGCCCTACATGCTCGACCTGCTCGGCGCCGAAGGCGCCTATCGCGAGTCGGCGCGCCTGATGATCGACGTGCAGCTGACCGCCACGACGCCCTTTCTGCTGGCCTATGCCGCGAACGGCGTTCTCGCCTCGCAAGGCGATACGACGAGCTTCGAGCGGGCGCTGATCGGGGCCTTCTTCGCGAATTGCGCACTCAACCCCCTGTTCGTCATCGTCCTCGATTGGGGCGTCGCGGGCATCGCCTGGTCCACCGTGGCGACGCAATCGGGCATGGCGCTGTACATGCTGAACCGCGCGGCGCGGTCCTCGGTCATGCGGACTTGCGGGGCGCAGGCGTTCCGGCCGCGGCGCGCGCCGATCGCGCGGATCGCGGCGCAGGGGCTGCCGGCCTCGGGCACGATGCTGATGGTCACCCTCGGCATGTTCTGGGTGCAGGTCTGGCTGGCGCGCTTCGGCGCCGATGCGGTGGCCGGCTACGGCGTGGCGCTGCGCATCGAGCAGATGGTGCTGCTGCCCGGCTTCGGCATCACCGGAGCGCTGCTGCCCATCGTGGCGAGGAACGCCGGCGCCGGCCGACCGGACCGCGTGCGCGAAGCGCTGATCTTCGCGCTGAAGGCCGGCTGCGCGCTGATGCTGGGCGCGTCGCTTCTGATCACGCTGCTGGGCCGCGCCGCCATCGGCCTTTTCATCGACGATCCGGCGGTGATCGAGATGGGCTGGTCCTATCTGAGCTTCGCGCGCTGGATGCTGCCGGCCTATTTCGCGCTCTTCGCCGTCACCGCTTTCCTGCAAGGCCTGAAAAAGCCGATCTGGGCCATGTGGATCGGCGTCTACCGGCAGCTGTTCGCCGTGGCCGTCTTCGGCTGGATCTACATCGAGGGTCTGGGAATGGGGGTCGAGGGGGTCTGGTGGGCCATCCTCTCGGCGGTGTTTTCCGGGCTCGCGCTGTCGGCGGCGGTGGCGGCGCGCGTCGGCGGGCGCGCCCTCGCCGCGGCCTGAGACGAGGGCGAATCCGCCTCAGACGGCTCGGCCGACAGGCGCGACGTTGCGCCGCGGGGTCGCCAGCGTCGCCTCCGCGTGCGATATCAACCACTTGGCCCCGCGCGTGATTTCTTGACACCCTTGGGACCCCTGCCTACGGTCCGCGCCGATCGACCGACCTCAGGCCGGGCTTTCGACCACCGGCTCGACGGGGCGAGGCGCTGCGCATGTCCGACCCATCGAGCCCCCCTCCGCCCTCCCTCGATGCGCTCGAGGCGAAGATCGCGGCGGTCCGCGCCCGGCGCGCCCCCAAGCCTACGGGGGTGGCGGCGAAGGGCTTCAAGGGGGTCGAGCTCGCCTGGCGCATGGTCATCGACCTGGCCGCGGGCATCGCGGTGGGCCTGACGATCGGCTGGGGGCTGGACGTTCTTTTGGGGACGAAACCGCTCTTCATCATCGTCTTAGTCCTTCTCGGCTTCGCCGCCGGGGTCCGGGTGATGCTGCAGTCCGCCCAAGGGTTGCAGCGGGGAGTGCAGACCGGCCCGGGCGCGCCCGCGGACGGGGGGATCGACCAGGGCGCCCCGTCGCCCGAAAAAAAGGACGGCTGACGTGGCAGGCGGCGCGGACAAAGGCAAAAGCTCGGGCGGCATCGACGCCCATCCGATGGACCAGTTCATCGTCAAGCCGCTGTTCGGCGACGAAGGGCTGTCGCTGTTCACGATCACCAACTCCACGTTTTGGATGGCGGTCTGCGTCGGCATCGCTTTCGCGATCTTCGTGCTGCCCACGCGCAACGCCACGCTGGTGCCGGGCCGCATGCAATCGGTGGCCGAAGTGATCTACGGCTTCGTGCGCAAGACGGTGCTCGACGTGCTGGGGGAGGAGGGGAAGCCCTACTTCCCCTACATCTTCGTGCTGTTCACCTTCATCCTGATCTCCAACGTCGCGGGGCTGATCCCGGCCTCGTTCACCGTAACCTCCCATGTGGCGGTGACGGGCGTTCTGGCGCTGATGGTGTTCTGCACGGTGACGGCGATCGGCTTCGTGAAGCACGGGCCGGGCTTTCTGGGGCTGTTCTGGGTCGACACCGCGCCCGCCCCGCTGCGCCCGGTGCTGTTTCTGCTGGAGTTGATCTCCTATTTCGTGCGGCCGCTCAGCCATTCTGTGCGGCTTGCAGGCAACATGATGGCCGGGCACGCGGTTCTGAAGGTCTTCGCGGCCTTCGTGCCGGCCATGGGCGTGGCCGGGCTGATCCCCATCGCGGCGATGACCGGCATCTACGCGCTGGAGCTGCTGGTGGCGGTCGTCCAGGCCTACATCTTCACCATCCTCACCTGCGTCTACCTCAACGACGCGCTGCACATGCACTGACGGCCCGGGCGGGCGTCGGGCGGACTTCCAAGCCAAGGAGCGAGACCATGGAAGGCGATATCGGAAACATGGGCCAGTACATCGGCGCGGGCCTGGCCACGATCGGCCTCGGCGGCGCCGGCATCGGCGTGGGCCACGTGGCCGGCAACTACCTGGCCGGCGCCCTGCGCAACCCCGCTGCGGCGGCCGAGCAGCAGGCGACGCTCTTCATCGGCATCGCCTTCGCCGAGGCGCTGGGCATCTTCTCGTTCCTCGTCGCGCTGCTGCTGCTGTTCGCGGTCTGAGCGAGGCGACCTGAACGAGACGGACAGGCCCATGCGGGCCTGACGACGTATCCCTCGGGCGCGGCCTTCGGCCGGGCCCGAGGCGCCGCCCCTGGCGAACCGGGGCGAGACAGGGATTTCGCGAGGCGACGCCCATGGGTCTTTTCATAAGCGCAGCGCAGGCCGCGACCGCGGCCGACGAGGCCGGGGGCTCCGGCCTACCGCAGCTCGACTTCGCGTCCTTCCCGTCGCAGATCTTCTGGCTGATCGTTACGCTGGTCGCGCTCTACCTGATCTTCGTCAACGTGGCGCTGCCGCGGATCGGCGGCGTGATCGAAGAGCGTCATGACGCCATCGAGGACGATCTGGACCGCGCGGCGGACCTGCGCCGCAAGGCCGGCGAGGCCGAGGCGGCGTATGAGAAGGCTCTGGCCGACGCGCGGGCCCAGGCGAGCGTGATCGCCGAGGCGGCGCGGGCCGAAATCCAGAAAGAGGTGGATGCGGCCGTTGCGAAAGCGGACGCGGAGATCGCCGCGCGCACCTCCGAATCCGAGGCGCGGCTGGCCGAGATCCGCGCAGAAGCCGAGGGCGCCGTCGCCGAGGTCGCCCGGGACGCCGCGCGAGCGCTGGTGGACGCCGTCGCCCCTGACGCGGTCGATGCGTCCGCCGTCGACGCGGCCGTGCAGCGCCGGATGGAGGGCTGAGCGATGACCGTGCTCGATGATTCCAATTTCGTCGTCGGCCTGGCCTTCGTCTTCTTCGTGATGCTGCTGCTTCGCTTCAACGTCCCCGCGCGGCTGAACGCGGCCTTGGACGCGCGGGCGGAGCGGATCCAGGAGGAACTCGACGAAGCCCGGCGCATCAGAGAGGAAGCCCAGACCCTGCTCGCCTCCTACGAACGCAAGCAGAAGGAGGTCGAGGGCCAGGCGCAGGACATCGTCGCCCATGCCCGAGCGGAGGCCGAACTGGCCAAGGACCAAGCGCTCAAGGACCTCGAAGTGGCCATCGCCCGCCGCATCAAGGCGGCCGAAGACCAGATCGCGTCGGCCGAGGCCGATGCGGTGCGGGCGGTGCGCGACGAAGCCGTCAGGGTCGCGGTCGGCGCGGCGCAGGACGCGTTGTCGGACGGCCTGTCGAAGGCGGGCCGCTCCGCGCTGATCGACGCAGGGATCGAGGCGACCGCCGCCAAGCTGCATTGAACCTGCCTGTCACGACTGATCGGAACGCCGTCGTTCTCCGAGGCGGCGCATCGAAGCCAAACGTTGGCGGGCGAGCAGGTCCGCCCGCGGGCATTTTTCTCGCCGGCGCAGCTTTCCATCCAAGGCCTTCGACCTGCAGCTAGCCGTTTCGGCGGCCTTGCGTCTTTGCGGCCTGGGTTCGTCGTTCCTAACGACCGCAGCGGCGTGAACGACGGAGTTGGGCCCTGAGGACTCCCGCGGCGTTTCAAGATCTTTGCGACACAAGCGTGTTCGCGTCCATTCTCGGACGAGCGGAAGACCGACGACGGGCGCGTCAGACCGGATGCGCCCCAACATTTCCAGTTCGAGGCCCTCGCAGATCTACGCATATACGGCGCAGGTCGATCAAAACGCAGACCGAAGCGGTCCACCGCCGGCGTCTGATCAAGCCTGGGTCGGGCCGCTCGACGGGCGACGCCTCACGGAAGACGTCAACCGCCTCGGGGCACGATGCCGCGCCACAGTGCATGTCGCCCGTGGAAACGGGACGGTGGTTGCTATGAAAACCACCGGTCCAGACGAAACGCCGCTCGCACACTCTTTCACAAGGCGCCGACGGGCTGATGAGCGCCGTCGACCGTGACGGCGCAGCATGTCGCCACTGCCCACGCGACGGATATCGAAGCGGTCATGTCCCGCTCGCCAAGGCGCGCATGCCGGATCCCAGACAGGCCCGCGCCTCGCCTCGAAGGCTCGGCGAGCTCACAGCGTCGATCTCGCCGGCGAGCGGCGTGCTGATCGC
>JBCCPD010000232.1:0-6151 GCA_039025075.1 Pseudomonadota bacterium
CAGCTTGACGAAATCGGGCAGGGCCTCGGACCAGCTGTGGGAGTAGCGCTCCCCATGCAGCAACTCCTGCCATTGGCGGACCATGCCGAGGCGCTCGTTGTTGAGGATGAACTGCTTGACCGGCAGGCGGTACTGCACCGCGGTGCCCATCTCCTGCATGTTCATCAGCCAGGACGCCTCGCCCGCGACGTTGATCACCAGCGCCTCGGGATGCGCGACCTGCACGCCGATGGAGGCCGGCGTGCCGTAGCCCATGGTGCCCAGCCCGCCGGAGGTCATCCAGCGGTTAGGATCCTCGAAGCCCAGGAACTGCGCGGCCCACATCTGATGCTGTCCGACCTCGGTGCAGATGTAGCGGTCCCGTCCCTTGGTCAGAGCCTCCAGCCGCTGCAGAGCATGCTGCGGCTTGATGGTCTCGACCGACGGGGCGAACCGCAGGCAGTCCACCGTCTTCCAGGCCTCGATCTGCTGCCACCAGGCCGTGACGGCTGTGGCGCGGGTCTTCGACCCCCGCGCGCGCCAGCGCTCCAGGATCGCCTCCAGCACCCGGGCGACGTCGCCGATGATCGGCACGTCCACATGCACGTTCTTGTTGATCGACGACGGATCGATGTCCACGTGCAGCTTCCGGGAACCGGGCGAGAACGCGTCGAGCCGCCCGGTGATGCGGTCGTCGAAGCGCGCGCCGATGTTGAACATCGCGTCGCATCCATGCATCGCCATGTTCGCCTCGTAGGTGCCGTGCATGCCCAGCATGCCCAGCCACAGAGGCCCGGAGGCCGGATAGCACCCCAGACCCATCAGGGTGGAGGTGATGGGAAAGCCCGTCTGCGCCGCCAGCTCGCGCAGCAGCGCGCTCGCCCGGTCGCCGGAATTGATCACGCCGCCGCCGGTGTAGAGGATCGGACGCTCGGCCGTTTCGATCATCTCCACCGCACGGTCTATCGCGTCCGGGTCGCCGTCCACCTGAGGGGCGTAGGGCAGGGCCTGCGCCTCCTCCGGCGACTTGTAGTCGGCGGTGGCGAACTGCACGTCCTTGGGGATGTCCACCAGCACCGGGCCCGGCCGTCCGTGGGTGGAGACGTAGAAGGCCTGGTGCATCGTCTCCGCCAGGTCCGCGGTGTCCTTCACCAGCCAGTTATGCTTGGTGCAGGGTCGGGTGATGCCGACGGTGTCGGCCTCCTGGAACGCATCGTTGCCGATCAGAAAGGTCGGCACCTGGCCCGACAGGCAGATGATCGGGATCGAGTCCATCAGCGCGTCGGTCAGGCCCGTCACCGCATTGGTCGCGCCGGGGCCGGACGTGACCAGCAGAACGCCCGGCTTGCCGGTGGAGCGGGCGTAGCCCTCGGCCGCATGGGCCGCGCCCTGCTCGTGCCGAACCAGGATGTGCTTGATGTCGTGCTGCTTGAAGATCTCGTCGTAGATCGGAAGCACCGCGCCGCCGGGATAGCCGAATACGGTGTCGACGCCCTGGTCCTTCAGGGCCTGGACGACGATCTGAGCTCCGGTCATTTCGCGGGACATCGGGTTTTCCTTCGGTCTGGTCCGCTTGCGGGGTGGGGTTGAGCTTCAGCCAAGAAAAAACCCCCGTTGGAGCGGGGGTTTCCAGGGCGCAGCGTGCAGGACTGTTGCAAGTCCGGCGTCAGGCGCGCCCTCTTCGAAGTACGATCACGATTTCCGCGGCGCGGGGCATCGTCAGCCTCCCTAAACTTGGCTGCATGGTTGGTAGCCGCGGCGGCGGGCCCGGGTCAACCCCGTTCTCGCGACGTCGCGACTTTTTCTTTCGCGAACCGGCCGGCGCACGCAATTTCACGAGCGGCGCAGCGCCTTCAAAGCCGCGTCGCAGGAAGGCTGGACCGGCCAGTCCGCCATGCGTCCGCGGGCCCAGGTGCGCTGCCGCTTGGCGTAGCGCCGCGTGGCCGCGACGGCCGCGCGCCGCGCTTCGTCCAGCGTCGTCTCGCCCCTCGCATGGGCCATCAGCTCCGCAGCGCCCAGCGGCGACAGCGCTTGCGGCGACGGCGCGCGCCAGCGCAAGGCCGCCTCGGCCTCGCAAAGCGCGCCGGTCGCCAGCATCGCGTCGAAGCGCCTCTCGATCCGGCTTGCCAAAGCCTGGGGCGGAGGATCGAGCCGCACCGCTCGGTACGCGCCCGCCGCCAGCGTAGGAGCCTGGGCGTCCGCCTGCCAGGCCGCAAGCGGCCGGCCCGTGGCCTCCAGAACCTCCCAGGCGCGCATGACGCGCCGAGGATTCGCCAGATCGATGCGCCCGGCCGTCAGCGGATCGCGCGCGCTCAGCTCGGCGGCGAGACCCGGCAAGCCCTCCTCGGCCAGGCGCGCCTCTCCGGCGGCGCGGATCGCCGCGGGCGTTTCGGGAATGTCGGCCAGCCCGTCGGTCAGCGCCGCGAACAAAAGGCCCGATCCGCCGACCACGATCGCCTGTCGACCCGAGGCGGCCGCCTCCGACAAAGCCTCCCGGCACTCGCGCAGCCACCGGCCGGCGGAATGGCCCTCCTGCACCGGCACATGTCCGTAAAGGCGATGCGGAACCCGCGCTTCCTCCTCCACGCTCGGCCTGGCGGTCAGCACCCGCCAGCCCTCATAGACCTGCAGCGCGTCGGCGTTGACCACAACGCCGTCCAACGCATCCGCCAGCGCCAGCGCCAGGGCGGACTTGCCCGAAGCCGTGGGACCGGCGATCAGGATCGGGCGATGATCGGCAGGGTCCAGCGGCGTCATGGGCGGAGGGCTAGCGCCCGCCGCCCATCCCGTCCAGCGCCTCGCCGACGCGCGTCAGCGTCCCAAGCGCGCGAGCGCCCGCTCGGCCGTGGCCGCCAGATCGGGCCGTCCGCCTTCAAGGTAGGCGTCCCGCGCCTCTTGGAACCGGCGCCGGGCCTGGTCCCAGCGCTCCAGGTCGCCTTCGCTCTGCGCCAGCCGCGCCGTCACCGAGCCCAGGTTGTAGCGCGTGTCCGCCCACAGCACCGGCTCGATCGCCCTCGACACGTCCAGCGCCACTTCGTCCAGCACCGCAACGGCCTGGGCGTAAAGCGCCGCCCCGCCCTCGCCCGACAAGGCGCCCAGGCGAAGCAACGCCACGCCGAGCGTGTTGCCCGCCTCCGCCCAGCCCTTCCGAAGGTCAAGCTCCGCGTAACCCGCCTGCGCGCGCTCCGCCGCCTCCGCCGCCTCCCAAAGCAGCGCGGCGTCGCCGCCTCGCCTGATGTCCAGCTCCAGCAAAGCCATGGCTAGGCGTTGGGCCGCGCGGCTTCGGAACAGGTCCTTGCCCGCGGCGGCGGCGATCGTTCCAGCGTCTCGGAAGGCGTCCGCCGCGGCGAGATGCTCCGCCTCCCCCGACACCAGGCCGCCCCGCGCCAACCGGGCGTTGCCGAGGTCCATCAACGCGTCGGCCCGCAGTCCCTCCAGGCCGGCCGTCTCGGCCCCGTCCGCCACCGCCTCGAACCGAACGGCCGCGGTCTCCAGCGCCTCCGCATCGCCGCGCCCGCCGGCGAAAACGGCGCGGCCCAAGCGGAATTCGGTCTCCAACGCATCGACTTCGCGACCGATCCGTCGGTAGATCGCCGCCGCCGCTTTCAAAGCCTCCGCCGCCTTTCGACGGTTTTCGAACGCCGCATCCCGCGCGTCCTCCGATCGCGCCGCGGCGGCCCTCAGCTCCCCGATGTCATGCTGGACCTCGCCGTAATTCCTGAGCGCGTCGGCCTCGCCCTTCGGGTCGACGCCCGACGACAGGACCTTCCCGGCCGCCTCGAACGCCTCCCCGGCCTCCTCGAGACGCTCCGGATCGCGCAGCCCGTTCCCCAGCATCCGCAAGGCGTCGCCGAGCTGGTCCTGCACCTTCGCATGGCGCAGCGGCGACCGTTCGACCGTGTAGATCTCCAGCGACCGGCGCAGGGTCAGCACCGCCTCCTCCAGCGGCGCGGCCTGCTGGTCCATGATCCCCAACTCGGTCAGCGCCAGGCCGAGATTGGAGAGCGACATCGCCCGGTCCAACGGGGCCGTCTCGATCGTCTGCACGCTCAGCGCCGTGCGAATGTCCTTCATGCCGGCCACGATCATCTCGCGATCGCCCAGTTGCTTTCCCAACAGCATGCGTCCGGCGCCCAGATTGCTGACCGCCAACGCCCATTGCACCGGTTGAGCCGCCCGGTCATGCGGCGCGACGGCCTCCACGAGCGCCTCCAGCGCGCCCTGCGCCATGGCGGCGTCTTTCGCCTCTTGCGCCACCAGCATCAACGCCGCGGCATGGTTCCGCCGCGCATCGACCAGATCCTCCTCGTCGCCGAAGGTCTCCGCGGCGTCCACCGCGTCGCCCGACAGCTCGGCGGCCTCGCGCATCAGCGCCAGGTCGCGACGACGGGTCGCCAGCTCGATCAAGCTGTAGGCCAGCCCGCTCGACAGAAGCGACCGCTCCCGCGCGCCCTGATCGGGCGGAAGCAGCGCGAGCGCCTTGCGGAACGTGGCCGCGGCCTCCAGCAGGCCCTCGTCGCCGGTCCGACGGCTGGCGACGAGGCCGATGGCGCTGGCCAGAAGATGCAGGCCGTAGACGTGCTCGACCGGCTCCTCCACCGGATCGAAGGCCGGAAGGTATCGCGTCTCGGTCAACGACCGCGCCTCCTGGGCCGCGGCGTCGTCGCCGCGATCCTGAGCCAGCGTCAGCAGCGCCACCACCGCCAAGCGCAGATGCTCGCGGTCGTCGGGCGCGGGGGCGAGGCGGGCGGCCTCCAGGTAGTGGTCGCGCGCGGCCCGGTAGTCGAGCCGAAGCTCGGCCAGCCGCCCCCGCTCCGCCCGCGCCTGGGCGGCGGCGGCGCGTCGGGCCTCGGCCGCCGCCAAGGCCTCCTGCGCCAGGCGCTCGGCCTCTTCCGCTGCGGCGAGCTCGATCTCCTCGGCTTCGGTCAGCAGAGCATCCGCGCGGGCGAACTCCGACGCGGCCATGGCGGCCCTCGCCTCCGCCACCCGCGCCGCGGCCTCGGCGTCCACCGGGGTCAACGCCTCCAGCCGCTCGAGCATGGCGACGTAGCGGCGGGCGATCTGCTCGAAACGCGCGACCAAGGCGTCGGGCGGCACGTCGGCCTCTCCCAAGACGCGCAGCAGCGCCGCCACGGCCTCCGCCTGCGCGCCGCCTGTGGCCGGCATCTTGGCGCGCAGCAGGGTCAGCGCCTCGGCCTGCGCCGCCTCGTCGCCGCCCGAAAGCGCGGCCACCAGCTGCACCACCTGGCTCAGCGGCATGCCCTGAACGTTGGTGATGGTGGCGTTGACCACGTCGCCGCCGATGCCGACCCCCGTCTCGACCGAGACCTCAGGCGCCGAAAAGAACTGCGCCTCGACGGATGCAGGCGACGATCCCAGGACGAGCGCCGTCCAAAGGCGGGCCGCGCGACGGCGCACGCGACCGGCGAGCGTGCGACGCCCGAAGATCATGGGCTGTTGATGATGATCGTGCCGGCGGCGTCGCCGCCGATGCCGACGCCGTCCTCCACCGTTACCTCGCCGCCCGCGAACGCTGCCGCCAGAACGGCGGCCAGCCCGAGCGTCGCGGCCAGCAACAGCGCGAAAAGCGTCAAGGGCGCTGGCCGCGCCGCGGTCCCGGCCGGGCCTGTGGCCGGTCCTTCGGCTGCCGCGCCGCGGCTCTTGAGAACGCCCCAGGCCGCGCCGCAGACGACCATGAGCCCGCCGCCCAGCCATTGCAGAACCGCGCGGTTCTCCTCGACCGTCAAGAACTCCCAGAGGGCCTGCATGGGCCCGCCTCCCAGTCGACTACGCAACTTGGCGAAGCGTGGCGCGCCGCGCCTGAAGGGTCAATGACCGGGGCGCGGCTTGGCGCTGCGCCCCCGGCATGGCCGCGGCGCGGCACGAATGCCGCGGCGGGCCCTCGCGCAAGGCGCCGCCCGGCTCAGTGAGGAAAGGCCGGGTCCGCGTGCCAGATCTCCGAGGCGTAGCCGCGGATCGTCCGGTCCGAGCTGAAGCGGCCCATGCCGGCGGCGTTGATCACCGCCATGCGCCGCCAGGCCTCGGGGTCGGCCCAGGCCGCGTCGACCTCGCGCTGAGCGTCCCAATAGGCGTTGAAATCGGCCGCCACCATGAACCAGTCGCCGCCGCGCAGACCGTCGATCAGTCCGCGGAACCGGTCCGCGTCATCGGG
>JBCCPD010000233.1:0-6111 GCA_039025075.1 Pseudomonadota bacterium
CGCGGCGGGGCGCATCCACACCCAGTTCCTCGAGCCCTGGCTGGAGGCCAACCCGATCGGCCCCGCCTGAGGGCGACAAGGAGGCGAGACCCGATGAAAACCCGATACAGCTTCGGCGGAGACTCCCACGTCTTCGTCGAAATGGACGAGGAGATGAGCCTCGACGCCTTCTTCAAGGCGATCTCCATGACCGAGGCCGCGCGCGGCGCCGGCCTGCCGGGGGTGATCGACGTCTGCCCGGCGAACGCGTCGTTCCAGGTGCGTTTCGACCCGGACGCGATCTCGCCCGACGAGATGATGGCCGAGCTGAAGAAGCTGGAGGCCGCGGCCGAGGACGCGCCCAAGCGCATGACCACCCGCATCATCGAGGTTCCGGTCTACTACCAGGACCCCTGGACCCACGAGACGCTGATGCGGTTTCGGGAGCGGCATCAGGACCCGACGGGCAGCGACCTCGACTATGCGGCTCGGATCAACGGGTTCGACGATGCGGCGGGGTTCATCGAGGCGCATCACTCCGCGCCCTGGTTCGTGTCGATGGTCGGCTTCGTCTCCGGCCTGCCGTTCCTCTATCAGCTGGTGGAGCGGGAAAAGCAGCTGGAGGTGCCGAAGTATCTTCGCCCCCGCACCGACACGCCCAAGCTGACGGTCGGCCATGGCGGCTGCTTCGGCTGCATCTATTCGGTGCGCGGCGCGGGCGGCTATCAGATGTTCGGGATCACGCCGATGCCGATCTACGATCCGACCCAGACGACGAGCTACATGAAGGACTTCATGGTGCTCTTCAAACCCGGCGACGTGATCAAGTTCACGCCCGTCGACCGGGCGGAGCACGACCGCATCGAGGCGGCGATCCCCATGGGCGAATGGGCGCCGAAGATGGCCGAGGTCGAGTTCGACCTCGCCGAGTTCAACGCCTCGCCCGAGGCGACCAACGCCAAGCTGATGGAGGCGCTCCGTGGCGCTTGAAGTTCAGGAACCTGGCCTGCTGACGACCATTCAGGATCTCGGCCGACCCGGCTATTTCCATCTCGGCATCCCCGAAGGGGGCGCGATGGATCGCGAGGCGTTCCGCATCGGCAACATGCTGGTCAGCAACGACGAAGGCGCGGCGGGGCTGGAGGCGGTGTTCGTCGGGCCCAAGCTGACGTTCCAGATGGACGCTGTGGTGGCGGTGACCGGCGGTCGGATGCCGATCTTCGTCGATGGCGAGGAGAAGCCGGGCTGGACCTCGTTCGAGGTCAAATCGGGTCAGGTGCTGAGCTTCGGCTACCTGCAGGGCGGGGCGAGGGTCTACATCTGCATCTCGGGCGGGATCGCGACGCCGATGCAGCTGGGTTCGCGCTCGACCTACGCCATCGGGGCGCTGGGGGGCGTTGACGGCCGGGCCATCGCCGCCGGCGACGTGCTGCCGCTTGGCGAGGGCGCCGGCACGGCCGGGCGCGAAGCGCCGGAGGCGTTGCGCCGCGGCGGGCCCAAGGACGTGCTGCGCGTGGTCACGGGCCTATACTGGCACCGCATCACGCCGGAATCGCAGAAGGGCTTCTTCGCCGACGGTTGGAAGGTAGCGCCCGAGGCGGACCGCATGGGGTATCGATTCCGCTGCGGCAAGCCGCTGGAGTTCGTGCCGCGGGAGCCGCCCTTCGGCGCAGGCTCCGACCCCTCGAACATCGTGGACGGGTGCTATCCCTACGGTTCCATCCAGGTGCCCGGAGGCACCGAGCCCATAGTGCTGCATCGGGATGCAGTGTCGGGCGGCGGCTACTTCATGATCGGCGCGATCATCTCGGCCGACATGGACCTGATCGCCCAGATGCAGCCGCACACGCCAGTGCGGTTCGAGGAAGCGTCGATGGACGCCGCCCTCGCCGCGCGCAAGGAACGGGCGGCCGGCCTCGCCAAGATGCGCGAAGCGCTCGCCTGAGCGGGCAGGCGCGGCCCCTGACGGGGCCGCGTCCTCAAGACTGGCGGCGGGAGACGGCCGCGGCCGTCGTGATGGGGCGCCAGGGCCAGTAGATCTCCTGGTTCTTGGTCAGCCCCGTCGGCCGGAAGATCAGCATCAGCAGCAGGATCACGCCCAGGCCGACTTCGGCCGAGTTCGCGGGCAGGTCGATGGTCACGCCGACGTTCAGGCCGCTTTCGAGCGTGCGCAGGAACTCGATCACGAACGAGACGAACAACGTGCCGATGACGGCGCCCGAGAGACTGTTGATGCCGCCGACCACCAGCATCGCGATGCAGATGAAGGTGAGCGGCAGGCCGAAGGTATCGACGGTCAGCAAGCCGAGGAAGTGGCCGTAGAGCCCGCCGGCGATGCCGCAGATGAAGGCGCTGACCACGAAGGCGACGAGCCGCTGGCGCGTCACGTTCACTCCGGCGGCCTGAGCCGCCACGGCATCCTCGCGCGTCGCGCGAAGCGCCAGGCCGAAGCGGCTTCGGGCGTAGAAGAACGCGACGATGATCGCTCCGATAGAAAAGGCCAGACCCACCCAGGGCGTCGTGGTGACGGGCAGGCCGACGAGGGAGCTTTGCCCGGCGGTCCACGTGCTCCACTGCAGATAGAACGAGTAGAACACCATGAGGAACGCGAAGGTGCCGATGGAGGCGGCGATGCCTGACAGGCGCATCAAAGCGACGCCCGCCACCACCGCGACCATCGAGGCCGCGACCCCGCCGGCGAGCGTCGCCGGGAGCCAATGGTGGGAGTTCTGCAGAAGATAGTCCGGCAGGCCCGGCGCGAAGATGCCTTTGGTCATGACCGGCATGGTCTGCCACGCGGTGGCGTAGGCGCCGATCATCATGAAGGCGATGTGCCCGAAGCTCATCAGCCCCGAATTGCCGATGAAGACGAAGAGCCCGACGACGACCACCAGGCGGATCAGCGCCTCGGTCAGCGACCGGCTGACGATCGCATCGCCAAGCGCTTGTATGCCGAGGACGACGAGGATCACGACCGCGCACAGGATCAGCAGCGGCCAGAACTCGCGCAGGCGGCGCTGAAATTCAGTCTTCGGCTCCATCACACCCGCTCCTTCGCAGCCGAGGACATCACGAGGCCCTGCGGCCGCGCCAGCAGGACGATGATCACCGCAAGGAAGACGAAGACGTCGCGATAGGCGCGGATCTCCGACGGCAGGAAGGTCTGCAGCAGGATGCTCAGCATGCCCACAGCGAAGCCGCCGACGACGGCGCCGACCAGGCTGCCCATGCCGCCGACCACAGTGGCGATGAAGGCGAACAGCATCATCGGCGTGCCCATCCGGAAGTCGAGGATGCCCGTCTGCACCACGAAAAGCAGCGAGACCGAGGCCGCCAGCACGCCCGAAATCGCGACCGCCAGCATGATCACGAGGTCCGCCTTCACGCCCAGCATCCGCGCCATGCGGAAATCCTCGGCCGCCGCGCGCATGTGAATGCCCCAGCGCGTGCGCTTGAGGAAGAGCACCAGCGCGATCATCAGCAGGATCGTCACGCCGATGATGATCAGCTGCAGCGCCGGCACCTGCACGCCGTCCATCAGCTCCACGCCCGCAGAGAGATGGGACCAAAGGCCCACGGCCTTGGGACGGCCGCCGTAGATCATCACGATCAGGTTCTGGATCACGAAGCCCAAGGCGAAGGAGCCGACCATCAGCGTCGCCGGCGAGGCGTCGCGCAGCGGACGAAACACCGCGAATTCCGAAATCAGCGCCAGGGCCACGACCAGCAGCACGATCAGGACGATCAACGGGATGACCGGCAACGCGCCGATGGCGAGCGTCGCTGTCGTATCCATCGAGGGCACGATCAGGGCGTAGGCGCCGAAGGTGATGAACGCGCCATGGGCGAAGTTGATCAGCTTTAGCACGCCGAAGAGCAGTCCGATCCCGAGCGCCGCCAGCGCGTAGAAACTGCCCAGGCTGAGCCCGTCGATGAGCACCTGCAGAGCGAAAGCCATCAGATCATCACCTCTCCGGCATGGTCATGGGTGAAGCCGAAATAGGCCTTGTGCACCGCCTCGCCGTCGGCGAGGTCGGCGGCGTCGCCGCTCAGCTGGATCTCGCCGTTGCGCAGGACGTGCAGCCGGTCGGCGGCCTTGAGCGCGCGCTCCGAGCTTTGCTCGACGATGAGCAGCGTCAGGCCGCTCTGCTTGCGCAGGTCGATCAGCACCTCGTAGACGCGGTCGACGATTTTGGGCGCGAGGCCCAGCGAGGGTTCGTCCACGGTCATCAAGCGCGGCCGGGTCATCAGCGCGCGGGAGATGGCGAGCATCTGCTGCTCTCCTCCGGAAAGCTTGCCCGCGGGCTGCGACCGCCGCTCCCCCAGGATCGGGAACGTGTCGTAGATCCGATCCATGTCCCGCTTGGTTTCTTCGGCGTCGCGGCGCAGTGCGGCCCCGACCTTGAGGTTCTCCTCGATGCTGAGCCCGGTGAAGATGTGCCGGCCTTCGGGCACCTGGGTCACGCCGAGGCCGGCGATCTTCTCGGGCGAAAGGCCGCTGATCATCTGCCCGCCGAAGCGCACCTCGCCCTCGGCGGGCCTGAGCACGCCGGAGATGGTGTTGAGCGTCGTGGACTTGCCGGCGCCGTTGGGCCCGACGATGCAGGCGACTTCGCCCTCTGCGACCGAGAACGCGATGCCGCGCAAGGCGGTGAGGCGGCCGTAGCGCACCTGCAGGTCTTCGACCTCGAGCATGGCTCAGCCCCCTCCCAGATAGGCTTCGATGACGGCGGGATCGTTCTGCACCGCCTGGGGCGCGCCCGAGGCGATGGTTCGGCCGCTGTCGAGGACGTGGATGCGCTCGCACACCTCCATCACGACGCGCATGTTATGCTCGATCAGCAGAACGCCGCAGCCGTAGCGGTCGCGCATGTCGCGCACGAGGCTCATCAGCTCGTCGCATTCGAGATCGGACATGCCGGCCGCAGGCTCGTCCAGCAGCACGAAATCCGGGCTCTGCATCAGCGCGCGGGCGATGCCCACGCGGCGCTCGTCGGTGTAGGGCAAGGCGCCCGCGAGGGTGCGAGCGCGGTCGGCAAGGCCGATCCACTCGAGGATCTCCATCGCTTCGCCTTCGGCTTCGGCGCGCGACCGGCCCATCCCGACGCCGGCCACCGCGGCGTTGTCGAGCACGCTCATCTCCCGAAACAGGCGGCCGGCCTGAAAGGTGCGGGCGACGCCCAGGCGGCGCAGGGAGTGCGAGCTCTCCTCGGCGGTGGAACGGCCGTTCAACGCCACCGACCCTTCCGACGGCTTCTGAAAGCCGGAGATCACGTTGACGAGCGTCGTCTTGCCAGCGCCGTTCGGTCCGATCAAACCCAGGATTTCTCCGGAGATCAGCGTTTCCGTGACGGAGTCGATCGCCGTGAGGCCTTGGAAGCGGACCGTCACGGCGGAGATTTCCAGGGTGGCCTGTCTTGTCATGGCGCGCCCCGCGTCTCCGCGAGGCCGTCGCCGGCCGCGTGCAACGTCACTTCACGTGTCCCTTCGCCGTCGTCCTTTTTTCAAGCGACGCCCAATCCGGCCTAGGTCGTCAACGTTTTTCAGGACATGGCGCGGGTTTTCGCGCGCTTCGTGCTGGAAAATCAGGCGATCCCGCCGTGCGATGCCTGTCGACGCGGCGCCCGATGGTTCGGCGCCGCAACCAAGGTCAAAGAAACCTTTGCCTTCGGTTGGAAATGGCGCAAGGTCGACGGACGTTAACAACGTCGCCGTCCACGCTTCTTGGCTCGGACGGCGTGGACCAAGCCAACAGGAGAGGGTCGGACACACATGCTCCGCACGCACACGATGTTCGCCGCCGGGGGGGCGGCCGCCGCGATCGCCGCGGCGCCCCTCGCGGCCGCCGCCGAAGACGAGGTGATCATCGGCTTCGCCGCGTCCTACTCGGGCTGGATGCAGGCCTACAGCCAGCCCTCCACCAACGCCGCGCTGATCGCGATCGACGACATCAATGCGGCCGGCGGCCTGCTCGGCAAGCAGCTGAAGCCAGTCTTCGCCGACGCAAAGACCGACCGAGCCGAGAGCGCCAAAGCCGGCCAGCAGGTGATCGCCGAGGGCGCCGCGATGCTGGCGGTCGACTGCGACTACGACTTCGGCGCGCCGGCGGCGCTCGCGGCTCAGAACGCAGGC
>JBCCPD010000234.1:0-6110 GCA_039025075.1 Pseudomonadota bacterium
CCCGCCCTGGCGGGGGACCGGCTGGTGTTCTTGGGGGCGGTGGTCGGGCGGCGGGTGGGGGGGGAGCTGTCGGACTCACCCTCGGGGCGCCGTCGCGCGCGGCCGGCCCCGACGCGCCGGTCTCCGCCCTGACGCCGGCCACGGCCGCGCTGGTGGGGCGCTGGCAGGACTGGCTGCGCGGCGCCCGCGACGCGGCGGAGCGCACGCGCGAAGCCTATCTGCACGAAGCCGTCGCCTTCCTCGCCTTCCTGGCCGAGCATCGCGGCGAGGCGCCGACGCCCGCCGACCTGCCGGACGTCTCGGCCGCCGATCTTCGCGCCTGGATGGCGCGGGAGCGGGCGCGCGGGCAGGAGGCGCGCTCGATCCGCCGGGCGCTGTCCTCGATCAAGAGCTTTTTTCGCTGGCTGGCCGAGGCGGAGGGGTTGGAGGCGCATGCCGTCTTCGCCGCCCGCGGCCCGAAGGCCCCGGCACGGCTTCCGCGCCCCGTGTCCCCCGACGCGGCGCGGGCTCTGATCGACGACGCCGACGCCGCCGACGCGCCGGAATGGGTCGCGGCGCGGGACGCGGCGGTGCTGACGCTGCTCTACGGCTGCGGCCTTCGCATCTCCGAGGCGCTTGGCCTGCGAGCCGGCGACGCGCCGCTGCCCGACGTGCTCAGGATCGTCGGCAAGGGCGGCAAGGAGCGGCTGACGCCGGTGCTCCCCCTGGCGCGCGAGGCGGTGGAGCGGGCCCGCGCCCTCGATCCGTGGCAGGAAGGGCCCGAAGGCCCGCTGTTCCACGGCGTGCGCGGCGGGGCCTTGGGACCGCGGGCGATCCAGAAGCGGCTGGAGGGCGCCCGCCAGCGGCTCGGCCTGCCGGCGACGGCCACGCCCCATGCGCTGCGCCACAGTTTCGCGACCCATCTGCTGGCGGCAGGCGGCGATCTGCGGGAGATCCAGACCTTGCTCGGCCATGCCTCGCTTTCGACCACGCAGGTCTATACCGCGGTCGATGAGATGCGGCTGATGGAGGTCTACGACCGCGCCCATCCGCGCGCCTGATCCGCCCGTCAGAGCCTCTCCGTCGCACCAGCGTCGAGAGGGGGGAGGACCCCCCTCCCGCCGCGCGGCCCGGTCCGGACCGCCGCGGGGCGGCCGACGCGGCGTCTTTCCCCCTGCGTTCCACATGCTACTTTCGGCGCAACAAAGCGATTCAGGGAGGGTTCGCCCATGTTCGGCGCCATGCAGGACTGGCCGCTGCGCGTCAGCACGATCATCGACCATGCCGCGAGGTTCCACGGCGCGCGACCCGTCCGCGGCCGCACGGCGGAGGGCGGCTTCGCCGAAAGCGACTGGGCTACGATCCGCGCCCGGTCGCTGAAGGTGGCGCAGGGGCTGAACAAGATGGGCCTGGGCCGCGGCGACGCCGTCGGGGTGATGGCCTGGAACACGCCGCGGCATATGGAGGTCTGGTACGGCGTCACCGGCGCCGGCTGCATCCTGCATACGCTCAACCCGCGGCTCTTCGCCGAGCAGCTCGACTACATCATCAACCATGCCGAGGATCAGGTGGTGATGATCGACGCCGACATCGTCGGCGTGCTGGAGCCGCTGGTCGACAAGCTGACCACCGTCAAGCGCTGGATCGTGCTCACGGACCGGGCGCACATGCCCGACACCTCCCTGCCGAACGCCCTCTGCTACGAAGAGTGGATGGACGAGCAGGACGGCGATTTCGCCTGGGTCGAGGGCGACGAGCGCGACCCCTGCGGCCTCTGCTACACCTCGGGCACCACCGGCAACCCCAAGGGCGTGCTCTACGAGCATCGCTCGAACATCCTGCACGCGCTCTACGCCAATCAGCCGGACGGGCTCGCCATCGCTTCGACCGACATGGTGCTGCCGGTCGTGCCCTTGTTCCACGCCAACGGCTGGTCCCTCGCCTACTCCGTGCCCATGGCGGGCGCGGGCATGATCATGCCCGGCCGGGACATGAGCTCCGCCGGCATCTATGAGATGCTGGAGCAGGGCGCGACGATGACCGCGGCGGTGCCGACGATCTGGCTGCCGATGATCCAGCACTTGCGCTCGAACGGGTTGGAGTTCTCCACCCTCAAGCGCGCCATCATCGGCGGGTCGAGCTGCCCCAAGGCGGTGATCGAGGCCTTCCAGAAGAATTACGGCGTCTTCGTCATGCATGCCTGGGGCATGACCGAGACCTCTCCGCTCGGCGCCATGTGCTCCTTCAAGCCGGAGGTCGCGGCGCTGTCGGAGGACGAGAAGCTGACCCTGCAGACCTCCGTCGGCCACCCGCCCTACGGCGTGGACCTGCGCATCACCGACGACGACGGCGAGGAGATCGCGTGGGGCTCCGGCGAGCAGGGCAAGCTGTGGATCCGCGGCCCGGCGGTGATCAAGCGCTATCACCAGAAGGACGAGGATGCGGTGGGGCCGGACCAGTGGTTCGACACCGGAGACGTGGCGACCATGGACGAGAACGCCTACGTGCGGATCACCGACCGCTCCAAGGACGTCATCAAGTCCGGCGGCGAGTGGATCTCCTCGATCGATCTGGAGAACTGCGCGGTAGCGCACCCTCAGGTGGCCGAGGCCGCCGCCATCGGCGTGCCGCACCCCAAATGGGCCGAACGCCCGATCCTCTGCGTCGTCGGCGTCGACGGCGCCAAGCCCCCGAAGGACGAGGTCTTGGCCCTGATCGCCGAGCACTTCGCCAAGTGGCAGATCCCCGACGACGTGATCTATCTCGACGGCCTGCCGCACACCGCGACGGGCAAGATCAGCAAGCTCGAACTGCGCAAGCAGCTAGATTCCATGGGCTACGCCCACCCGGAGGCCGCCTGACATGACCGAAGCCGCCTATATCTACGACGCCATCCGCACGCCCCGCTCCAAGGGCAAGGCCGACGGGACCCTGCACGAGGTGAAGCCGATCGACCTCGTCACGACGCTGCTGCACGAGATGCAGGCGCGGCATGACCTGGACACCAGCCGCGTCGACGACGTCATGCTCGGCTGCGTGATGCCGACGGGGGAGCAGGGGAGCGTGCTGCCCAAGATCGCCCTGCAGAAGGCCGGGTGGGACGAGACCGTGGCAGGCGCTCAGGTGAACCGGTTCTGCGCCTCCGGCCTCGACACGTTCAACACCGCCGCCGCCAAGGTGGCGAGCGGGTGGGAGGACCTGGTGGCCGCCGGCGGCTATGAGAGCATGTCCCGCGTCCCCATGGGCTCGGACGGCGGCCCGATGTCCGAGGACCCGGAGACCAACATCGCCACTGGCTTCGTGCCCCAGGGCATCGGCGCCGACCTGATCGCCACGCTGGAAGGCTGGAGCCGCGACGACGTCGACGCCTTCGCCGTCGGCTCGCAGAAGAAGGCGGCCCACGCGCGCGACAGCGGCTGGTTCGACCGCTCGGTCGTCCCGGTCAAGGACGAGAACGGCTTCGACATCCTCGTCCGCGACGACTTCATCAAGCCCGAGACCGACATGCAGAAGCTCGGCGCCCTGCGCGCCAGCTTCGAGGCGATGGGCAAGGCCGGCTACGACGACATCGCGTTGTCGAAGTACCCGACGGTCGAGCGGATCAACCACGTGCACACGCCCGGCAACTCCTCGGGCATCGTCGACGGCGCCTCGCTGGTGCTGCTGGGGTCGGAGCAGGCGGGCAAGGACCTGGGCCTGACGCCGCGCGGCCGCGTCGTCTCCATCGCCCTGACCGGCACGGACCCGACGATCATGCTGACCGGCCCGGGCCCGGCGTCGAAGAAGGCGCTGGCCAAAGCCGGCCTCACCATCGACGACATCGACCTGGTGGAGATCAACGAGGCCTTCGCCTCCGTCGCCCTTCGCCTCCAGAAGGACCTCGACGTTCCCGACGAGAAGCTCAACGTCGTCGGCGGCGCCATCGCCATGGGCCACCCGCTGGGCGCCACCGGCGGCTGCCTCGTCTCGACCATGCTGGACGAGCTGGAGCGTCGGAACCTCAAGCGCGCCCTGATGTGCATGTGCGTCGGCGGCGGCATGGGCATCGCCTCGATCATCGAGCGGGTGTGAGAGCGGCAGGCGTGGCTCGGCGATGCCGCTTGCTGACGGCGCTGCTGGACTTCGGAGTTGTCCGGCAGAGCCGTTTCACAGCTTTCGACGCTGATCGCTGGGCACCTGCTGGCGGATTGGCTGCTTTGATTTTTGTATTGCCGATGGCTTTAAGAGGCGACTGGCTCTCTTTAGAGAAGGATGGCTACGTGCTTGTCGTTCGTTTCGTAGCGACTGTACATTTTTTCGCTGTCATGTTTGCAATTGCCATTTCTAATAAGGTGGGTTCTATCAGCACGTTCTTTTTCTCGAAATACTCGCCACACTGCTCAGCCTTCTTCGTCGGCACTTTGATTGTGATTTTACTTCTTCCTGTGCTAATTGTATTCGTTGGCCTGCTTCGTATAACAATTGATGATATTGTATCCGCCTCTCTAGAGCCTGTCGTCACTACAGGTCTAGCTTCAGCATTTTTGTTTTTTGCGAGCCTCGAAATGGCGTTCTCGGCAGTGAGATCGATACGACGCGGATAAGGAGACAACCATGTTCCACTACGACAAAGACGCGAACGGCATCGTCACCGTGACGATGGACATGGAGGGCCAGTCCGCCAACACCATGAACGCGGACTACCGCCCCCTGATGGCCTCCACCATCGAGCGGCTGGAGGGCGAGGAGGGTCTGACCGGCGTCGTCTTCGCCTCGGCCAAGAAGACCTGGTTCGCGGGGGGCGAGCTGAAGAACCTTGTGCGGCAGGAGAGCGACGAGGCCTTCTTCGGCTGGGTGATGGAGCATCACGCCCTGCTGCGCAGGCTCGAGAAGCTCCCGGTTCCGACCGTCGCGGCGATCAACGGCGCGGCGCTGGGCGGCGGCTGCGAGATCGCGCTCGCCTGCAACGCGCGCATCATCGCCGACGATCCCAAGGCGGTCATCGGCGTGCCCGAGGTGACGCTCGGCCTGCTGCCCGGCGCCGGAGGCTGCGTGCGTCTGCCGCTGCTGCTGGGGCTGGAGGCGGCGCTTCCGGTTCTGCTGAAGGGCCAGCCCAACGCGCCGGTCAAGGCGCTGAAGATGGGGCTCGTGGACCATGTCGTCCCGGCGGACGGCCTGCTCGACGCCGCCAAGGCCTGGATCAAGGACAACGCGGGCGCCCACGAACAGCCCTGGGACCGCAAGGGCTTCGTCCCCAAGGGCGGCGGCGTGAAGGATCCCAAGATCCGGCAGGTGATCGCCTTCGCCCCGACGGCCCTGATCAAGGAGACGCGGGGCCTGCAACCGGCGCCTGAGGCGATCCTCGACATCGCCGTCTCCGCCATGCGCCTGCCCATCGACGCCGCCCTCAAGGTCGAAGCCCGCAAGTTCACCAAGATCGTCGGCACGCCCGAGGCCAAGGCGATGACCACGACCTTCTTCTTCCAGATGCAGTCACTGCGCAAAGGCGCCGCGCGCCCCGACGCGCCGCGCTGGGCGCCCCAGCGCACCGCGGTGCTGGGCGCCGGCATGATGGGCGCCGGCATCGCCCACGCCCACGCCACCTCCGGCTTCGACATCGTCCTGACCGATCAGACCATCGAGAAAGCCCACGAGGGGCGCGAGACGGTCATCGGCATCCTCGACGACGCGCTGGCCAAGCGCCGGATCTCCGAAGCGGCCCGCCACTCCGCGCTCGACCTCGTCCACTCCGCCACCGACGACATCGGCCATCCCGACCTCATCGTCGAGGCGGTGTTCGAGGATCTCGCCCTTAAGGAGGAGGTCATCCCCCGCACCTTCGCCGCGCTCTCCGAGGACGGGATCTACGGCTCAAACACCTCCACCCTGCCGATCTCCCTGCTCGCCGAAGCCTGCCCGGACCCGTCGCGCTTCATCGGCATCCACTTCTTCTCCCCCGTCCACCGCATGAAGCTGGTGGAGATCATCAAGGGCGAGAAGACCTCGCCCCAGACCGTCGCCAAGGCCTTCGACTACGTGCAGGCGATCAAGAAGATTCCCATCGTGGTCAACGACGCGCGCGGCTTCTTCACCTCCCGCGTCTTCGGCACCTTCACCGACGAGGGCTGCGCCCTTCTGCGCGACGGCCTGCC
>JBCCPD010000235.1:0-6103 GCA_039025075.1 Pseudomonadota bacterium
AGATCATCCGGGACCTGCGGCTCGGCGCCTTCGACGCGCTGGTGGGGATAAACCTTCTGCGCGAGGGCTTGGACATTCCCGAATGCGCTTTGGTGGCGATCCTGGACGCGGACAAGGAGGGCTTTCTGCGCTCCGAAACCTCCCTGGTGCAGACCATCGGCCGCGCGGCGCGGAACGTGGACGGGCGGGTGATCATGTACGCCGACCGCGTCACAGGCTCGATGGAGCGCGCGATCCGGGAGACGGAGCGGCGGCGCGAGAAGCAGGTTGCCTACAACGAGGCCCACGGCATCACGCCCCAGACCGTCCGCAAGAACGTGGAGGACGTGCTGGAGGGGACCTGGCAGGGCGACACGGACGCGAGCCGGATCACCGCCAAGGTCAAGAAGGGGCCGAAGCCGGGGGCGAACCTGCAGGCGCATCTGGATGCGCTGCGCAAGGACATGATGAAGGCGGCGGAGAACCTGGAATTCGAGGAGGCCGCCCGCCTGCGCGACGAGGTCAAGCGGCTGGAGGCGGTGGATCTGGCCGTCGCGGACGATCCGCTGGCGCGCCAGTCCGCGGTGGACGCGGCGGCGGAGGAGGCGGTGAAGCGCGAGGGACGCTCCACCGCCGGCCGGGCCGGGCAGCGCGGCGGCAATCACCGGCGGCGCAAGCGCGCCGGCGGCTGATCGGCGAGGCGCCGGAGGCCGCGACGGGTCTGCCGGCGGGGGTCGCGGGACGATGAGGTCCGGCCTTGGTCTGGACGCGGGGCGGCGACGGACGGCAGGGTCCTCGCCCGCGCCGCGGACCCGCGGCGCGCCCTGTCCGAGGAACGTCCCCCATGACCGAAGCCAAGACCCTGATGCAGCTCTCCGGCGCCGACACCTCTCCGCCGGCGATGGCGGAGGCCGCGCTGCTGGTCATCGACATGCAGAACGAGTACCTGTCGGGACCTCTGGCTCTGCCGGACGCCCGCGCGGCCATCGATCGGGCCGCGGGCCTGCTGTCGCTGGCGCGCGAGGCCGGGGCGCCGGTGATCCATGTGGCGCATAAGGGCGCGGCCGGGTCGTTGTTCGATCGGGACGGGACGCGGGGCGCGATCGTGGACGCGATGGGGCCGGAGGGCGACGAGCCGGTGGTCGAGAAGGGCCTGCCCAACGCCTTCGCCGGCACGGCGCTGACCGAGGTTCTGGGCGCGACCGGGCGCAAGGAGCTCGTGATCGTGGGGTTCATGAGCCACATGTGCGTGAGCGCCACGGCGCGCGCGGCGCTCGACCTGGGGTTTCGCGCGACGGTCGACGCGCAGGCCTGCGCCACGCGAAATCTGCCCGACGGGACCGGGGGCGTGATCGACGCGCGCGCCTTGCACAAGGTGGCGCTGGTGGAGCTGTCGGACCGCTTCGCCAACATCGCCTGGGATCACGACTGGCGCTGAAGCGCCGCGGCGGAGGCGCGCCGGCGTTCCCCCTTTTTCGGGGGACGCCCCGGATCGAGGGGGCTCGACGCCCCCGAGGGCCGGATCCGGCGGAACGGGGCCGGGCCGGGCGATCGGCCCGAAGAAAAACCCCCGCCGGCTGGGAGGAGCCGGACGGGGGCGCTGGCCGGAGCCGTCAGGGAGGAGACGGCGCCGGCGTCAAGCCGCGAGGGAGGGAGGACCCGCGCGGCCTGTTCGGGTCCGGTCAGGCCGTGCGGCCGGCCGCCGGAGCCTTGGCGTCCCGCGGGCCGCGGAAGGCCGCGGCGAGGCGCGCGAAGGCGTCATGGAAGGCGCGGGAGCGCAGGCGGCGGGCGGTCCGCTCGATCGCCTGAAGATCGGCGGCGGCGAGGTCAGAATAGGTCTTCTGGTCGTGATCGGTCATGGCTTTCGGTCTTTCTGCGTCGGGTCGCCTTGGGAGGACGGCGGCCCCGTTGCTTCGGAGACCTGACAGTTAGGCAGGCATAGGACTTTGTGCAGCGCACCAAATTCGAAACCCGCCATGCGGCGGGCGCATGACGGGTTTCTGAAGCGTTAAGCGGGCTGGGGCGGCAGAGTTGGGGCGTCAGAGTTGGGGCGCCAGAGCTGGGGCGTCAGAGCACGCCGGGCGCGGCGCCCAGGCGGGCGGCGTGGACCAGCCAGGCCCCCACATGGTCGGCGACGGAGCGGACGCAGACCAGCTCGAACGCCTCCGCATCGCCCGGCCCGGCCAGCCAGAAGGCGCAGGCGACTTGCCCGAGGCGGGTGCGGCGGAAGTCCCCGGGGCCGAAGGCGGCCCGGGACAGATCGACGGGCGCGCCCTTGGCCAGCACGTCTCGGGCGCCCGGACCTTCGATGCGGAAAAGGGCGCGGGCGTCGGAGACGTCGACGATGAGATGCGGGCGGTCGCCCAGAGCGGCACGGGCGGCCTCGGCCAGGGCGGGCAGGTCGTCGCGCGGGGCCTGCAGGAGCCATTCGTCGGGGCTCATCCAGGCCAGGGAGCGGGCGCCGGCCCGCTCCAGCCGCCGAGGAGCGGGCGCGGGCGTTCCCAAGGCGGAGGCGAGGTCCGCGCCGGCCTCGGCCGCGGCGCGCAGCGAGAGCATCCCGCGGCCTTCGATCCTGAGGACTTGGGCGCGCGGCATCGGTGGGGCGTCAGGCATTGAGCCGCTCTCCCTCGGGATCATAGAAGACGGGGGAAACCACGCGGGCCCGGATCACCCGCTTGCCGTCGACGGGGAAGGCGAGGACCTCTCCCGCCCGTTCGGGCCCCCGCTCGATCAGCGCCAGGGCGATGGAGCGGCCGAGGGTAGGCGAGAAATAGGTGGAGGTGACGTGGCCGATGGTCCTCTCGCGGGCGGCGAGCGGGCCGTAGGCGGGCAGGGTTCCCTCGACCGCATGGATGCCGTCGGGCAGCACCGTCTGCGGGTCGAGGGTTTCGAGGCCGACCAGGCGCAGGCGGTCGGGCCGGGTCAGGTCCGACCGCTCCAGGCCTCGCTTGCCGATGAAGTCGTCCTTCTTCTTAGACACCGCCCAAGACAGGCCGAGATCGTGAGGCGTCACGGTCCCGTCCGTCTCGTCGCCGATCATGATGAAGCCCTTTTCGGCGCGCATCACGTGAAGCGCTTCGGTGCCGTAGGGCATCACGCCGAGCGGAGCCCCGGCCTCGCGCAGCAGGTCCCAAAGCTGGGGGCCGAGGGAGGCCGGCACGGCGACCTCGTAGGACAGCTCGCCCGAAAAGGAGATGCGGAAGACGCGGGCGGGCAGGCCGCCGAGCGTCCCTTCGGTCCAGCCCATGAAGGGGAGCGCCTCGGCCGAAACGTCGAGGCCGCCGAGCCGCTCCAGCGCCTTGCGGGCGTTCGGGCCGACGACGGCGACCTGGGCCCATTGCTCGGTCACGTTGGCGGCGAAGACCTGCAGGTCGAACCACTCGGTCTGCAGCCACTCCTCCAGCCAGGCATGCACGTGGTCGGCGCCGCCGGTGGTGGCGTGGCAGAGGAACTCGTCCTCGGCGATGCGGGCGACGACGCCGTCGTCGAACAGAAAGCCCTGCTCGGTGCACATCAGGCCGTAGCGGCAGCGGCCCGTCTTCAGCGTGCTCATCATGTTGGTGTAGACCCGGTCGAGGAACCGGGCGGCGTCGGGCCCTTTGACGACGATCTTGCCCAGCGTGGAGGCGTCCAGCAGGCCGAGACGGCTTCGCGCGTTCACGATCTCCCGCGTCACGGCGGCCCGCGTGCTTTCGCCTTTTCGGCGGTAGCAATAGGGCCGCCGCCAGTCGCCCAAGGGCTCCCACTTGGCGCCATGGGCGTCGTGCCAGGCGTCCATGGGCGTCTTGCGGGTCGGTTTGAAGAGGGCGCCGGCGGCCTCGCCGGCGACGGCGCCGAGGGTGAGGGGCGTGTAGGGCGGACGGAAGGTGGTGGTGCCGACCTCGGGAATCGTCGCGCCGCGGGCCTCGGCCAGGACCGCCAGACCGTTGACGTTGCTCAGCTTGCCCTGGTCGGTGGCCATGCCCAGCGTGGTGTAGCGCTTGGCGTGCTCGACGCTCTCATAGCCTTCGCGGGCGGCGAGCTCCACATCCGCGACCTTCACGTCGTTTTGGAAGTCCAGGAAGGCCTTGGCGGCGAGCTTGGGAGACATGCGCGCCGGCATCTTCCAGACCGGGGACATCGGCCCTTCGTCGGGCGCGGCGGCGACGGGCGCGGGGCCGGGCTCGCCCGACGCGCCGGCTTCGGCCGCGGCGCGGGCCCCGGCGGCGTGGGCGTTGGCGAGGGCGGCGGCGGCGCGAAGCTCTCCGTCCGCGGATCCCGCGGCGATCACGAAGCCCTCGCCGTCGCGGTCGCGGGGCGGTCGGGCGGCGTCCGGGCGGAAGAGGGCGTCGGCCTCGTCGAAGAAGAGCTTGCCGCCGCAATGGCTCCACAGGTGCACGACCGGGGACCAGCCGCCGGACATGGCCACCGCGTCGCAGGCGAGGAAGCTGGAGGTCTTGCCGTCGCCCTCGGCGAGGCTGAAGCGCAGGCCCTTGACGCGGGCGCGGCCGACGACGCCGACCACGCCGCGGCCTGGCATGAGCGTCAGGCCGGCTTCGCGCGCCTGCCGCACGAGCGGACCGTCGGCGTCGGGACGCGGGTCGAGGACCGCGGCGACCTTCAGGCCGGCGGCGGAGAGGGCGAGCGCGGTGCGGTAGCCATCGTCGTTGTTGGCGACCACGGCGATGGTCTCGCCCACGGCGACGCCGTAGAGGTCGAGATAGTCGCGCATGGCGGAGGCGAGCATGACGCCCGGCACGTCGTTGCCGGCGAAAGCGAGGGGGCGCTCGATGGCGCCCGTCGCGGTCACGATGCGCCTGGCGCGGACCCGCCAGAGGCGCTCGCGCAGGGCCTGAGCGCCGTTGGCCTCGGCGTTCTCGGCGAGCAGGACGTAGCCGTGGTCGTAGACGCCGGCGGCCTGAGTGTTGAGCCGCAGGGTCGCGTTGGGCAGGGCCGAGAGTTCCGCGACGGCGGCGTCGACCCAGGCCTGGGCGTCGCCGCCGTCGATCGCGCCGCCTTCGATCGCCACGCCGTCCGTGGCGGCGCGGCCGCCCCAGGCGGGCGATTGCTCGACCAGCAGCACGCGGGCGCCGGTGCGGGCCGCGGCGAGGGCGGCGGCGAGGCCGGAGGTTCCGCCGCCGGCGACCAGCACGTCGGTTTCGAAATGGAAGTGCTCGTAGGCGTCCGGGTCGACGTTCTTCGGCGCTTTGCCGAGGCCGGCGGCCTGGCGGATCACCGGCTCGAAGACGTGCTTCCAGGCGGCGCGGGGCTGGATGAACGTCTTGTAGTAGAAGCCTGCGGGGAAAAGCGGCGCGGCGAGGGCGTTCAGCTCGCCGACGTCGAGCGCCAGCGAGGGCCAGTGATTCTGGCTCTCCGCCGTCAAGCCGGGCGTCAGGGGCACGGTGGTGGCGCGCAGGTTGGGCGTGAAGCGGCCGCGGGTTCCGACGCCCATCAAGGCGTTGGGCTCTTCCGCCCCTGCGGCGACCGGGCCGCGCGGACGGTGGTACTTGAAGCTGCGGCCTTGCAGCAGGCGGCCCTCGGCCAGCAGCGCCGAGGCGAGCGTGTCGCCGGCGAAGCCGCGCAGCGTCTTGCCGTTCCAGCGGAAATCGATGGGCGCGGCGCGGTCGAGGCGTCGGCCGAGATGCGGGAGACGGCGGGGCATCAGGCGCCGTCCCTCCACCCGGGGCGTCGGTCGTCGATATGGGCGAGGAGGTCTTCGGGCGGCGGCGCGTCGGCGGCGTAGGCCCCGAAGATCGCCAGCGTTTCGGTGCAGCGGGCGACATGGAACCACTTGCCGCAGCCGTATTGGTGCCGCCATCGCTCGAAATGCACGCCCTTGGGGTTGGCGCGCTCGAACAGGTAGCCGGCGAAGGCCTCGTCGGAAGCGCCGGAGCCGCGGCGGACGAGGTGGGCCTCTCCGCCCGGGTGGAACTCGGTCTCCTCGGCCGCGTAGCCGCAGCAAGGGCAGGTCAGCAGCAGCATGGGCGATCGTCCTTGCGCGCGGGGTTCAGAACGTAGTAAGAACATATTGAGAACGAAACGGGAGAGACGAGATGGCCCTCGACGCGCTTCGATCCTTCGAAACCGGTTTGACGCAAGGCGTGGAGGCGGCTCGGGCCGCCGCGCGGGAGGCCGAGCTGGCGCT
>JBCCPD010000236.1:0-6102 GCA_039025075.1 Pseudomonadota bacterium
GCGCCGCGGCGCGCGCCCGCCATGGGGGTCCTGATCCAGCCTCGCCTCGCTCATGGGCCGCGATGCTAGGCGAGCCCTGCCACTCCGTCGACCGCGCCGCATTCGTCTCGAATGCCGCGCATCCGTTAACGAAAAAAACCTGGACCGAGGGCGCCTTCCGCCCCATGCTACTGACCAGTGTTCAACAACGGAAAGGAGGTGATCCGATGTCGAGTGAGATGTTGGAGCTTTGGGTCGGGTCTTCGTTCGAGGTCCGCGGGTAAGGCGCAGCCGCCTTTCCGATCGGACCGAGGGCGAGGCGAAAGCCGCCCGCCCGAGGCTCCGAAGCTCACGAGGACCGCGGCCCAGGCCGCGGTCCTTTTGCTTTCGCCTTCTCGTTTCCACAGAGCCCGGTGCGGCCTCGGTCCGACGACCCGCGCACCCAATCGCCATTGCGAGCGCACGGCGCGCGGCGACAGGCCGAAGGCCACGCCGCGCGCTCGGGCCCAACGGGAGGGGCCGAGGCGCAGCCGAGCGCTCCGACGGGCGGGAGCCTCCGGCCTCGATCCAGCTCGCGCCCTCGGGTTCCCACCCCGCCCCCGCCGCGCTACACCCTCGGTCGAACGCCCCCGACGGACCAGGCCGCCATGCTCCGGATCACCGAAAAAGTCGCCATCGAGGACTGGGAGCTCACCGAAACCTTCACCCGCGCCTCCGGCCCCGGCGGGCAGAACGTCAACAAGGTCTCCTCCGCGGTGGAGCTGCGCTTCGAAGCCGCCCGCTCCCCCCACCTGCCGCCCGACGCCAAGCACCGCCTCAAGCGCCTCGCCGGCCGCCGTTGGACCCAGGACGGCGCCATCGTCATCCGCGCCGAGACCCAGCGCTCCCAGGCCTGCAACCGCGAAGAGGCGCGCGAGCGCCTCGCCGCGCTCATCGCCCGCGCCCTCGAACGCCCCCGGCGCCGCATCGCCACGCGCCCCACCCTCGGCTCCAAGCGCCGCCGCCTCGACGGCAAGAAGCGCCGCGGCGCCGTCAAGGCCCTGCGCCAGGGCCCCGCCCTCGACGACTGACCCCCTCCGCGCCCCTGCGAAAGGACCGACCATGAGCATCACCGTCTGGGGACGGGCCACCTCCTCCAACGTGCAGATCGTCATGTGGACCCTGGCCGAGCTCGGCCTGCTCGATCGCACGACCCGCCTCGACGTCGGCCACTCCTACGGCGGCGTCGACACGCCCGAATATCTCGCCATGAACCCCAACGGCCGCGTCCCGGTGCTGCGCGACGGGGACGGGACCGCGCTCTTCGAAAGCGGCGCGATCGTGCGCTACCTCTGCGCCCGCTACGGCGCGCCGGCGTTCTGGCCGGCCGACCCGGCCGCGCGCGCGCCGCTCGACATGTGGTGCGAATGGGTCAAGGTCACCCTCGGCGCTGCCTTCACCTCGGGCATCTTCATGCCCTATCGCGCCCGCCATGACCCCGCGCCCGCGGACGTGGAGGAGGTCAACCGCCTCGCCGCCATCCTCGACGCCCGCATCGGCGACGGACCCTGGATGACGGGAAAGACCTTCGGCCTCGCCGACCTCTTCGCTGGCCACCTGATGTACCGCTTCCACACCCTGCCGTTCGACCGCGCGCCGCAGGCGAACCTCGCCGCCTATTACGACCGTCTCCAGGCCCGCCCCGCCTTCGTGGAACACGTGATGGTGGACTATTCGGGCCTGCGCGTGCCGGAGGGCTGACGCGCCCTCAGGCCTCCGGCACGGCCTCGACCGGCCCCGGCCCATGCACCGTCACGCCCAGATCGCGCAGCCGCCCGTCCTTCAGCCCATAGATGATGCCGTGCACGCTCACGTCCTGCCCGCGCGCCCAGGCGCGGCGCATGATCGGCGTTTCGACGACCTTGCCCACGCCCTCGATCACGTTCAGCTCCGCCAGCCGGTTCAGCCGATCCTCTTCCGTCTCGGCCCGCTCCAGCTCCTCGGCATGCAGCGCCGCCAGACGACGGATCGGTTGCAACCAATGGTCGGCGAGCCCCTGCGGATAGGGCTCCGTCGCCGCCTTCACGCCGCCGCAGCCGTAGTGGCCGCAGACGATCACATGCGCGACCTTCAGCACGTCCACCGCGTATTCCAGCGTGCTGAGCAGGTTCATGTCGCCGCTATGCACCACGTTGGCCACGTTGCGCTGCACGAAGACCTCGCCCGGGTCCAGCCCCGCCACCACGTTCGCCGGCACCCGGCTGTCCGCGCAGCCGATCCAGAAATAGCGCGGGGTCTGCTGGCCGCTGAGCCGCTGGAAGAACGCCGGATCGCGCTCCAGCACGCCGGCGGCCCAGTCGCGGTTCTTGTCGAAGAGCGTTTTCATGCGGCCTCCTGCATATGTTCCCTCGGAGTACCCGCGGGGGCCGCGCAGGAAAAGGCCTCCGAAACGACGAAGGGCCGGCGCTGGCGGCGCCGGCCCTTCGCGTTGCATCGGCCGTCGGATCAAGCGGCGCGCCGGCGCCCCTTCGCCGCGGCGAGCCCGCCGAGCCCGGCCAGCAGCAGCCATCCGGCCGCCGGCAGAGGCACCTCGCCGGACGGAGGCGGCGGGGCCAGCCGACGCTCGGCGAACGGCTCCTCATTGCCGTCCGACACGGTCTGGAAGGCGAAGAAATCGCTCGGACCGCCGAGCACATCGACGAATTCGGTCACCGATCCTTGGCTCAGACCCCAGCCCACGAACGGGTCGCCCGGGTCGGTGAAGCTGATGAACGCTTCGGTGAAATCGTCGGGCTGGCCGTAGATCAGCTCGTCCTCCGTCGCCTCAACCGTCGCGCCGCTGAACAGCTCGAAGTCGGAATTGTCAGGCGTCAGCGTGTAGGACGCGACGGGCAGGAAACCCATGTCCCCGCCGCCGAGATCGTCGCGCGGGACCGTGGCCGACGCGATGGTGATCCCGACATTGAACAGCTCGATCGTCAGATCCCAGTCGATGATCTCCGGCGACACGGAGCCCGCCTCGATCAACCCCAGCCCGTCCGTCTCGATGAAGCCCTGGACGGTCGCGAAGGGCCCCAGCAGAATCCCGTCCTCGAGGAAGCTGAACTGGTCGTCCTGCACGATCCGGTCGACGTCGTAGATGTAGACGGTGCTCGCTTGAGCCCCCGTGGCGACCGCTGCGGCGGCTGCCGCGAGCATGGTGCGATGGAACATGAGTCACCCCTCGTCATTTGACCTCTCAAGTCTAGCACCGAAACCGCGCGGCTCCAATCGGTCAAGCGCGCCTCCGCTTGCGAAAACCTGCCTCGTTTGGCGAGCAGCCGCCCTCGCACTCGGCGGCGCGGCCTCTACGCCATGGCGAGCCCGCAGAGCCCGGCCGGTTGACGCGCGCTTCCTACGCCGCGTAGGGAAAGAGTCCCATGTCCGCCCCACGACGACGATCGACAGGAGGCCGAGGCGTGGGACGCCGGACGTCGCTGCAGGCTCTAAGCGGATGTTTCGCGACGATGATCGCCATCATCTACGGTCAAGCGAGCATGAGTGCGACGCTTTACCTTCATGATCGGCGAAACCTTGGTCGCATCCGTTCCGGCAAAGCGAATGGACCGCGGCGCTCAGGCAGGTCGCCGCGTCGGCGCCTGCGCGCCGTAACCGGCCCTACCGCTCCTTCGACGACGCTCGCCCGCCGCCGCCGGCATCTTCACGCTCGGCGATGCGGCGGTGCCGCAGAGCAGGGAGGCTCCATCCGGCCGCGCGTCGCCCGCGCCGCGGTCTTGGCCTCACCCGTCCCGCAGGTCCCGCTTCACCACCTTGCCGTTGGCGTTGCGCGGCAGCGGCGCGTCTCGCAGTCGCCAGTCGTCCGGCTGCTTGTAGTCCGCCAGCTCGGCCCGCGCATGCGCGCTCAGCGCCTCCAGCGCGGCCTCGCCCCCCACGCCTTCGCGCAGGAAAACATGGGCGCGCACCCGCTCCCCCAGCACCTCGCAAGGGTATCCGGTCACAGCCGCCTCCACCACGTCCGGATGGCGGGCGAGCACGTTCTCCACCTCCACAGAATAAACCTTGTAGCCGGCGCGGTTGATCATGTCCTTCTTGCGGTCGAGGATCCGCAGGTGACCGGTCTCGTCCATCCGCCCCAGATCGCCGGACTTCCAATAGCCGCTCACGAACTCCTTCGCCGTCGCCTCCGGGTTCGCCCAATAGCCCGGCACGACCATCGGCCCGGCGATCCACACCTCTCCGGTCTCGCCCGGCGGCAGCTCCCGGCCCGCGTCATCCATGACCGCGATCTGCCCGCAATGCACGGGGATCCCGACGCTCCAGGGCTTCGTCGCCGTCTCCTCCACCGGCATCAGCGTCGCCGGAGAGGTCGTCTCGGTGGACCCATAAGCCTGCTGCAGCGCCAGAGTCGGCACGGCCTTCGACATCGCCTCGATGGTCGCGGGCGGCATCGGCGCGCCGCCATAGCCGCCCAGCCGCCAGGCGCTCAGATCCATCGATCCGATGTCCGGGTCCCGCAGACACAGATTGTACATCGCCGGCACCATCAGCGAGTGCGTCGCCCGCTCCCGCTCCGCCAGCTCCAGGAAGGCGCGCGCCTTGAACGCCCGCTGCATGATGATGGCCCCGCCCACGCTCAGCAGCGCGGCGATGTTGGCCACCAGCCCGGTCACATGGCTCGCCGGCACGCTCAGCAGCGTCCGATCCCCCGGCCGCACCTCCATCCCGAGCTGAAAATGAACCACCGAGTGCACCAGGTTCAGATGCGTGAGCATCGCCCCCTTGGGGTTCCCGGTGGTGCCGGAGGTGTAGAGGATGACCGCCGTCTCCTCCTCTCCCGTCGGCGTCTCAGGCGCGCCCTCGGGGTCCTGGTCCGCATAAAGCGGCGCATCGCCGACCGAGACCACGACCTCGGCCGACGGGATCGCCCCGCGACCCGGCAGCGCGTCCGCCAAATCCGCCTCCACGAACACCGCCTTGGCCCCGCAATCGTTCACCGAATAGGCGATCTCCCGCGCCGTCCAGCGGGGGTTCATCGGGACCAGCACCGCGCCCAGCCGCAGGCACGCCACCCAAAGCTCCACGAACGCCGCGCGGTTGATCAGTTGGATCGCCACCCGGTCGCCGCGCCCGATCCCCGCGGCCGATAGCCCCGCCGCGACCTGAGCCCCCTGCCGCGCCAGCTCCGCATGGCTCAGCCGAGCCTCCTCGGCCACGATCGCATCCGCGTCTCCGGCACGGGCCATGGCGTCCCGCAGCATCTCCCACAGCGTCGCCGGACGCTCCGCGAAGCAGGTCATCACCCGCCCGAAATGCAGTTCTTTTCGCGTCGCGACGGGCTGCCGACCCAGCCATCCGTCCGCTCTGACGCCCCCCGAAGCGGCTCCAGAGCCCATTCCGGCCCGGTTTTCGGCCCCATCCGCCATGGTTTTCCTCCCGCCCAGCGCCTTTTTCGACGCGTTTCGAGGCGAAATAGGGCGCGAAACACCCCTCCGCCAGCGCGAAACGAGACCGAAACGACACCGAAAACCCACGAAATCACACCCGGAACGGCGCGCAAAACCCCGAGATCGCGCCGGGAAACGCCCTCACCCCATCCGCATTCCGCCCGAAATGGTGATCGTCTGCCCCGTCATCCCGTCGCTTTCCGTGGACCCGAGGAACACCGCGATATGGGCGATGTCCGCCGGCTGCATGATCCGCCCGATCGGCGTGCGCGCCTCCATCGACGCGCGCAGCGCCTCCGGCGTGATCCCAGCCAGGTCCGCATGCACGTTCAGCTCCTCCAGCATGTCCGTCTCCACGAACCCGGGGCAGATGGCGTTGATATTGATCCCGTCCTTGCCATGCTCCAGCGCCGCGCAGCGGGTCAGCGCCACGGCCGCGTGCTTGGAGGCGTTGTAGCCCGCCTGATTGGCGCTCTCCCACTTGCCGGCGGTGGAGGCGATGTTGACGATCTTCCCGGGCCGCCCCGCCTCCCGCCAATGGCGGATCGCCGCCTGCATGGCGAAGGCCGTGCCCAGCGCGTTGATCCGAAAGAGCCGCTCGAAATCCCCCTCCTCTAACTCGTGGAACGGCGCCGCTTGGTAGACGCCGGGGTTGTTCACCTGCACGTCGAGGCCCCCCCGCGCCTCCACCGCCGCCGCC